>CBFCZA010000416.1:0-2440 GCA_965602285.1 uncultured Curvivirga sp.
CAATACTTGCGAATATTTCAACGTTAAATAATTAAAAAATTCTAAATTTGTTTTGAATATCTGGATTTAGTATGTATATTCCCATCAACAGCTAGATATAGTATGTGCCCACATAAAAAACAAAGCACAACAAAATCAAGTAATGAAAAAATTTAAGAAACACGGGTTCTAAAAGAGTTTAAAGCTGGCTTACTAAATTTCAAAGCACCATAAATGGTGGTAAAGTTTGAAAAATAAAAACTAATTTTATGCCAGATTTTTTGAAGAAAATAGAGTAATATTAAATAGCGCAACGCAGTGAACGACAAGTAAATATCCAAGATAATTCTGGAATAGCTGATCAATCATCTATGTTTGCTAAAAAGCTTAAGAAGGGAAAATACAGCCATGCAAATAGAGAGACGCTATACTAAAGAAGGTGCATCCGCTTATGAATCAATCGATTTCCGTCAGGCGAATAGTGAAATTCGCAACCCTGATGGTACTATTGTTTTCAAGTTGGAAAATATTGATGTCCCTTCCAATTGGTCTCAAGTTGCATGTGATGTTATTGCGCAAAAATATTTCCGTAAGGCAGGTATTCCTGCGGCAACAAAATCCATCAAAGAAAAGAATGTTCCTGAATGGTTATGGCGTAACGCCCCTGATGAAAAGGCCCTATCCTCCCTTCCTGCAGATCAACAATATGGTCCAGAGACATCCGCTACTCAGGTCTTCGATCGCTTAGCTGGCACATGGACATATTGGGGCTGGAAAGGTGGGTATTTTGACACTGAAACAGATGCACGCAGCTACTTTGATGAAATGCGCTTCATGTTGGCAAACCAGATGGTAGCGCCAAACAGCCCACAGTGGTTTAATACGGGCCTTCATTGGGCCTATGGTATTGATGGCCCGGGCCAAGGGCATTTCTATGTTGATTATCTGAATGGAAAATTAACAAAATCAACTTCTGCCTATGAACATCCTCAGCCACATGCTTGTTTCATTCAATCTGTTGCAGATGATCTTGTGGGCGAAGGTGGTATCATGGACCTTTGGGTACGAGAAGCACGCTTGTTTAAATATGGCTCTGGTACAGGTTCTAACTTCTCCAACATTCGTGGGGGTAACGAGTCTTTAAGTGGTGGTGGTAAATCCTCTGGCCTGATGAGCTTTTTAAAAATTGGCGACAAAGCAGCTGGTGCTATCAAATCTGGTGGTACAACCCGCCGTGCAGCAAAAATGGTTGTGGTAGACATTGATCATCCTGATGTAGAAGAATTCATTGGTTGGAAGGCTATTGAAGAACAAAAAGTAGCATCCCTTGTTACAGGGTCAAAATTACATAACAAACATCTCAACGAAATTATGGCTGCTTGCCATGACGAAACAATTGATGAAACTGATCGTTTTGATGTTAAGAAAAACACCACATTAAAGGCCGCAGCCAAAGCTGCACGTCGTGTGATGGTTCCAGAGAATTCCATAAAACGCCTGATCGATTATGCGAAACAAGGCTTCACTTCCATTGATATTCCTGTGTATGACACAGACTGGGATTCAGAAGCTTATTCCACAGTTTCAGGGCAGAATGCGAATAATACAGTACGTCTAACAGATGCCTTTCTAGAAGCTGTTAAAAATGACGCTGATTGGGATTTGATCCAGCGCACCGATGGTAAACCAGCGAAAACCGTTCGTGCGGTTGAACTGTGGGAACAAATTACCTTTGCCGCATGGTCAAGTGCGGATCCGGGGGTACAATTTGATACAACCATTAACGATTGGCATACATGTCCACAATCTGGACGCATCAATGCATCAAACCCTTGCTCTGAATATATGTTCTTGGATGATACTGCATGTAACCTTGCCTCGTTGAACCTGATGCAATTTCGTCGGGAGGACAAAAGCTTTGATATTGATAGCTTTGAACATGCAACACGCTTATGGACAATTGCCTTAGAAGTATCTGTGTTGATGGCACAATTCCCATCAAAAGAAATTGCAGAGCTCAGCTATCGTTTCCGCACATTAGGTCTTGGCTTTGCCAATATCGGCGGACTACTCATGGCAATGGGCCATAGTTATGATAGTGATGAAGGGCGCGCACTTTGCGGGGCTATTTCTGCAATCATGACTGGGGTGAGCTATGCAACCTCTGCTGAAATGTCGGGGGAATTAGGCCCCTTCCCTGGATATGAAGATAATAAACAAGACATGCTTCGTGTGATGCGTAATCACCGTAATGCGGCCTATGGTAAAACCTCAGGATATGAGAAGTTAAGCATTACCCCTGTGCCATTAGACCTAAAGAATATCCCACAAGCAGACCTTGAAAAGGCCGCAACAGACGCATGGGATAAAGCATTAGACCTTGGTAAAAAGCACGGTTATAGAAATGCACAAGACACCGTTGTTGCCCCAACCGGTACAATTGGGCTGGTTATGGATTGTG
>CBFCZA010000417.1:0-2433 GCA_965602285.1 uncultured Curvivirga sp.
GTTGCCGATGCTGATCTAAATATTGTTTACATGAATGATACTATGGTCGCGACAATGAGAAATGAAGAACAGGATTTGAAGAAAGATTTACCTGACTTTAACGTGGCAACGCTTATTGGCACAAATATCGATGATTTCCATAAAAGCCCAGCGGTACAGCGTGGTATTTTAAATAAAATCACATCAGCTTACAGCACTTTCATTGAGGTAGGTGGCCGATCATTCAATCTTATTGCAAGTCCTGTTTATGGTCATGCTGGTGAACGTATTGGTACTGTTGTGGAATGGTCTGATTTAACTGAGAAAAACGCCACAGAGAAGAAAATTGCAGAAATTTCCACTGAAAACCTTCGTGTCCGTGTTGCCTTAGATAATACATCAACCAATGTTATGATTGCTGATAATGAATTGAACCTCGTTTATATGAATGATGCCGCAATTAACATGATGAAAATTGCGCAGGACGATATTAGAAAAGATCTTCCTAATTTTGATGTGAATAATTTGATAGGTAACAATATTGATCTATTCCATGTAAACCCTGCACATCAACGAAATATCTTGGAAAGATTAACAAGTACCTATAAGGCTAACATCTCTGCTGGTGGAAGGAAATTCTCACTTGTTTCTAATCCCATTGTAACATCAGACGGCGAACGCCTTGGGTCTGTTGTTGAATGGAAGGATATTACGGCAGAGTTAGCAATTCAAACGGAAGTCGATTTGGTTGTCAGTGCGGTCGCTGCCGGTGATTTTTCTAAATCTTTGACCCTTGAAGGCAAAGAAGGCTTTATGCTTTCCTTAAGTGAATCAATTAATTTGTTGAGCACTACAGTTGAAAATGTTCTTGAAAATATAGGCTCTGCTGTCGCAGCTATGGCGCGTGGGGATCTTACTTCTAGAATCACTGTTGATTACCAAGGTACTTACGAAACTGTAAAAGAAGATATGAATAAATCCAGTGATCGTTTGTCTGAAATTGTAGATGATATAATCACGACCGCAGATGAAATTGGAAGTGCATCCAGTGAGGTTTCTTCTGGAAGTACTGATTTGTCTAGCCGAACAGAACAACAGGCGTCTAACTTGGAAGAAACTGCTGCTTCGATGGAGCAAATGTCGACAACCGTTAAGCAAAATGCTGATAACGCCCAACAAGCTAACGAACTCTCTATTACTGCTCATAAAACGGCTGTCAAAGGTGGGGATGTTGTTAACCGTGCGGTTAGTTCTATGTCGAAAATTGAAGCAGCAACCCAAAAGGTTGCTGATATTATCAGTGTGATTGATGAAATTGCATTCCAAACAAACTTACTTGCATTAAATGCAGCGGTAGAGGCCGCTCGTGCAGGGGATGCAGGCAAAGGGTTTGCTGTTGTGGCATCAGAAGTACGAACACTCGCTCAGCGCTCTTCAGAAGCTGCAAAAGATATTAAATCCTTAATCACTGATAGTGATGCGCAAGTTAAAGAAGGGGTTGAGCTGGTTAATGAAACTGGAATGTCCTTAAGTGAAATTATGGATTCAATTAAACGTGTTGCTGATATTATTTCTGAAATTGCTGAAGCAAGCAAAGAGCAATCTTCTGGTGTAGAGGAAATTAATTCAACGGTTTCAAGTATGGACGAAATGACCCAGCAAAATGCAGCTTTAGTTGAAGAAAGTTCTGCTGCTGCGCGTTCTCTTGAAGAGCATGCCGAAACTCTTGTTGATATGACACGTTTCTTTAAGCTTGATGATAGAAGAGAAAAACGCCAATCGGTATCTAGAAAACAAAAGCCATTACTAAGGAAAGAAGATAAATCTAAAATAAAATCTTTCCCTGCTGATACAACAACAGATGAAGATGATTGGGAAGAGTTTTAGAAAATAAAATCATTTATTTTTAATTAAGTTTTCAGGATTATTTATGTCTATAGCGGAGCCAAGGGAATTTGAATTTGAGTTTGGAGAGAGCGATTTCTCCAAACTTCAGTCCTTGGTATATGAAAAAACAGGTATTGTATTAAAAGATCATAAGAAGAATATGCTCTATAGCCGTTTGGCTCGACGTCTTCGAAATTTAGGCTTGGGCAATTTTAAAGATTATATCCTCCACCTCGAAAGTGAAAACGGGAAAGATGAGGTCCATAATTTAATTAATGCGGTTACGACTAACCTGACTAAATTCTTTCGTGAGGATCATCATTTCAAACATTTACGTGATGTGTCTTTAAAAAAATCACTTGAGGATATTGCGGAGGGAAAGCAATCTAGACTACGTGTGTGGTCTGCAGGATGTTCTTCTGGCGAAGAACCATATTCTATTGCAATGACAATGAAGTCTTTCATTCCAAATTTATCTTCAATGGATGCGAGGATATTAGCAACTGATTTAGATACAAATATGCTAAATAAGGGCCGCTCAGGCCTTTATAAGGTTGAAAAAATAGA
>CBFCZA010000418.1:0-2427 GCA_965602285.1 uncultured Curvivirga sp.
AAAGGAAAATTATCCGCGGGCTTTTTATAACTTAGGAAAACTATATCTAAGGCAGAGTAATAACCTTTCTTTACAAAAACAAGGAGTGGTGTGGATGTACGTATCTAAAAGCCTTGGTTATTCATATGCACAAGATTATACTAAAAAAGCCATTAGCGTTGGGATATCACCAAGCCTTCTTCATCAACTTGAAGGTGAAGCTAAGGTGTGGATACAGCAAAATATACCCACACCATAGATTACTCCCTAATCCTCTACAGTCAATTCTTCTGATTTAACAAACATGGCGTTTAATCCTGTCTCCATCCCCTTCTTCACTGGTTGAATAAGGTCTTCCCCAAATTTGGTTTTGTGGAATTTGTTGTAGCGTCCTACCAATTTCCTTGCGAGGCGGGTATTCCCAGTGTTCAGTAATGCTTTTCCCATGGCCCCTAATCTTATCTTTTGAAATGCGAGAGGGGTTGTTTTGAAATATGCCTTTAGGGATTGTGGGTCACTTCCTATACCTATGTCCCTGACAAGTTTTTCTACGCCATTCAAAATACCCTTGCGGTAGTCATTATAAAGAGTGGCCCCTGCGGATGCTGTTTCAATTCCAGCCTTCACCGCTTTGCCACCTTTTACCAGTTTAGAAATCGCAGTCGCAGGGGGGATGAGCCAGCTTATGCCATCGGCAACAGCCAATCCCTTATCAAAAGCCGTCATTTTCCATTTCTCTTCATTTTTAACATAGTTTGGATCAAGTTCAGGGTAAGGCAAGGTTGGGTATTCAATGGTGCCATCTACACGAGAATCTAAGGCCATCATACTATCAATTAAACGATCTTCTTGAAGGGTTATTATTCTTTGATCTGCGGGGCTGCGTTTTCGATTTGGATCGGCCCAGCTTTTCCATAGCTTTTGGTCCATATTCCGCAAATAAATGGTTTCATCGGAAAAGTTTCCTATGGCCTCATAAAGATTTTCATGAGCTTCCCGAGATTTTTTATAATATGCGACAGAATCACCGTTTTTTACCATTTCTTTATGCTGTTCATTTCGAAGGGTTTTTTCATGGAAATCATCGCTATAGAGCTGCTCTTTCGACAAACGCACAGAAGGCGCAGGTTGGTCATTGGGGGCAATTTGGTAAAGGAGGTTTTCTGCAATAACACTATTAGCAGGGTAATTATTCAGAACTTTACGCGAAAGATCCGCTTTGTAATCTAGGACGTCATCAAAACTACGTAGACCTTTATTCGCTTCAGAACGTATTTGTCTATATTGTTCGATATCTTCTAGAAAATTGTTGGTTTCTTTGATGCTGTTATCAATATTATTTTGGCGGGGTGATATTTTGTTTGCCGTATGTTTTTGGCTATCATGGGCCTCTGTGTTTGCCGCATCAAATGTTGACGGGCCAGATTTTTCATATTTCTCTTGGGCTTGGGCTTGAGCTTGAGCTTGAGCTTGAGCTTGAGCTTTACCTTCCTGTGCAATGGCATGCTCATTGTCGGCAAGTCTCTCTTGCTGAATTTGTTGCTGGAGCCTTGCCGTTTCTAAAAATGATTGCTCATAGGCGTTGAGCTTTCGTTGATAATTTGCATCCACATCGGCTTGGGCCTTACTGATGGCGGGTGCATGTTTTCGAAAGATAGGGTTCGTGATCTCATGGTAACGCCGTGCGGCTTCTGGATCTTGTTTCGTAAGTTGGTTGGCGAAGTCATCTGACACGGCCTTGCCCGCAAGAGGGTTTTCCCCGACCATTCTGTCGATTACGGGAGGCAGACCGCTCATCTCTCCAGCCTTATTGACGAGGGTATTTACGATGCTGTTATTATCGACTTTCGCCTCTTCACTGACCAAAGCTTGTGGGGTTGGCTTAACAGGCTTGCTCAGGGCAGGTGCAACTTTCATCGCTGGCTTTTTAAGCGCTGCTGTCTTTGCGGCTTGTGCCAATTTGTTCATTATGTTTTGGGCTGGGGTTGTTTTTGTTTGAAGAGGTTGTGGCGCGGGCGACTTCGCCATATTTTCAGCGATAACAGTTGTCATTTTAGCTGCGTCTTGCTGAATTTTAATGGCCTGTGTGCGTGCTTGTTCTGCTGCTTTCATCTCTGCGGCTTTTTCACGATCTCGCCGTTTATATTCTTGTTGGCGAACCTTCTCCGCCTGTTCTGCTTCGGCCTTTTTAACTCTCTCGGTGGCTTTACGTTCGGCCTGTTGTTTCTTTTGAAAGGCGACGGCTGGATCTACTTTGGGTTTCTCCTTCGCTTCAAACCCACTTTCTTCAAGATCATAATTCGGTGTAGAAAATGAGTTTGTTAATGAATTGTTCTCTGTATTATTTGAACTAAAGTTATTTTGAGGGGTGATTGAGGTAAGAGGGGCGGGTTTATCAAAACTCCCCGCCTGTTCCAATAGATTGCTACTATTGTTAAAATTGGATGT
>CBFCZA010000419.1:0-2422 GCA_965602285.1 uncultured Curvivirga sp.
GTCATTTCCGGCCGAGATACCGGAAACTTAGGGAGGTATCTTTAGCTATAAGGTGTTCCGGCCTTATTTAATGTTGCGTTATAGGCTTTGAAAATATCCACAACTTTTTTGGAACGCGGGCTTTCTTCGGCTACTTCATCCCAGAATTTTAATGCTTCATTTTCAACTGTTTTCCATTCCGCATCTGGAATAGATGTAAGCTTCATTTTTGTACCTTGTGTACGAAGTTTAGCTTCCCCACCCCAATACCAATGTTGACGATAGTAATGAGAGCTATCCATGCAGAGGGTCCAAAGAGTTTTTAGATGTTCTGGCAACTCGTTCCAACGGTCTTCATTGGCGAAGAATGAACCACACCACGCGCCAGAAATATTATTGGTAAGGAAGTAGTTTGTTACATCCGCCCAACCCACAGTATAATCCTCTGTGATACCAGACCATGCAATGCCATCAAGTTCACCTGTTTGAACGGCAACTTCAATGTCTTCCCATGGTAATGTTACTGGCACAACACCAAAACGAGATAGGAAACGACCTGCTGTTGGGAAGGTAAAGATACGTTTCCCTTTTAGGTCATCCAAGCTTGTGATGGGATCAACGGTCGCAAAATGACATGGGTCCCATGCACCTGCGCTTAACCATTTAACGCCTTCTACTTCACCATATGCTTCTTCCCAAATTTCTTTCAAACCCCATTCGTTGAAAAGAACAGGAATGTCTAAGCTTTGGCGGGCTGCAAATGGGAAATACCCCCCAAACTTTGCCACATCAACTGGTGCAGCGATAGAATCATCATCGCTTTGAACTGCATCAATTGTACCATTTTGCATGGCACGGAAAAGCTCACCTGTTGGCACAAGCTGATCTGCATAATAGAGTTCAATTACCATTTCACCGTTGGCCGCCTTGTTGAACGCGTCCACAGCAGGTTTGATTACATGTTCACCCAATGATGCGCCCGCATATGTCTGTAGGCGCCATTTAATTGGGGTGTTAGAAGCTTTTACGGCTGGTGCAGCTAAAGTCGTAGCAGCGGCAACACCTGCAGTTACAGAACCAGCTTTTTTCAAAAAGTCCCGTCTATTATTCTTGATGGTCATATCTATAGTCTCCTTGTTCAAAATTAATCTATAGTTCTTGTTAGAATTAGGTTTTTAACCTGCTTTTTAATCCTTCCTTATTGGAAGGTTGGTCCCAATGATTTTATCGGGCGTAGTGAAGTTCTGGTAACCACATTGCAATTTCAGGGAAGGTCATGACCAAGATTAAGGCCAATAACATCACCGCAACAAAAGGCACGATAGAACGGTAAATATCGATAAGTGTGATTTCGGGTGGCGCCATTGCGCGCATCAAAAATAAATTATAGCCAAATGGTGGTGTCATATAGGCGATTTGACTGGTGATTGTATAAAGAACCCCATACCAAATGAGATCAAATCCAAGCACACCAACCAGTGGAATATAAAGAGGTGCAATGATCACAAGCATGGCTGTGTCATCCATAAATGTTCCCATAATCAAGAATGAAAGTTGCATGAGGATCAAGATTGTCCATGGGCTTAACCCCATTTCACCAATGAAGAAATTTTCAATGGCTTTCACGGCACCTAGACCATCGAACACAGCCCCGAAACAAAGCGCAGCCAAGATGATCCACATGAACATGCAACTGACAGAAAGCGTTTTACGCATGGTATTTTCAAGCACTAACTTTGTTAGGCGACGCTTGTAAATTGCTGCTATCGTGGCGGAAACGGCACCTATGGCAGAACTTTCAACCAAACTAGTAACACCCATGAAGAATAGACCTGTCATGGCAAAGAAAATAACCAGTGGAATGATGCCAGCTTGAAGCAATGCAAATTTATCGCTCCAGCTATACTCTGCACGTTCTTCCTTGCTTAAAGAAGGCCCAAGAGCAGGGTTTAGCTTACAACGAACAACAATATAAAGAATGAATAACCCTGCCATCATCAGCCCAGGAAGAACACCGGCAAGCCAAAGTTTACCAACAGGTTGGCGTGCGATCATCGCATAAAGAACCAGTACAACACTTGGCGGAACTAGAATCCCAAGGGAGCTGCCGGCTTGGACCACCCCTGTGACCATAACTTTGTCATACCCTCGCTTTAAAAGTTCAGGCAGGGCAATTGTGGCACCGATCGCCATTCCTGCCACACTTAATCCATTCATCGCAGAAATCACGACCATTAACACGATAGTGCCAATGGCAAGGCCACCGTCTAAGGGACCAAACCACACATGAAACATTTTATATAGATCATCAGCAATCCCAGATTCAGACAGCATATAGCCCATATAAATGAACAGTGGTAAAGTTAGAAGCGGATACCATTTCATCAATTTCATAGCAGCGGAAAAGCCGATTTCTCCACCACCTGTGCCCCATAATGCAAGG
>CBFCZA010000420.1:0-2393 GCA_965602285.1 uncultured Curvivirga sp.
CCAAGTTCAAAAAGTAGCCCACCTTTGATGGAGCTATTTTTTAGAACTGCATATGGGGCTGATTGATATGCACCATACCCAATTTTGAGATCAATTGGTTCTTCGTTGGCTTGTGCAGGGCCCATAGTGCTAAGGAGTAGTAAAATGCCTAGCTTTAAATTAAATTTCATCATTCATAAATCTTTAGTTAACTATGAGGTAAATTATTATAAAATATTTTCATGACATCATGTAGGACAATTATTAGGTTGTCATGGGCTTATTTTTCAATATCTTTTGATATTATTAGTAGGAAACAGCTTACCCTCACTCCATAATACGACAATGAATCCTGCCAAACTTAAAAAGCCAAACCCGCCAACAAGCGGGATGACGGTGCCGTTAAATAGATAGCCGATATAGCCTCCTAATCCTACGGAAATGAAGGTTGAAAATGCTCCTATTATTGCAGAGGCTAGCCCCGCAATATGGCCCATGGGCTCAAGGGCAAGTGCATTGAAATTTCCAAAAAGAATGCCAGTACAAAAGAATGCACTAGATCCCCAAATCATTAAATATAATAAACTTGGTGCCGTTTGTAATGTGGATATGTAAACAAAAAACAAAATTGATACTGACATTTGCGCAATGAGTGCAATGAAGAGCAATCGTCGCATGCCGTATTTCATAACCAATTTTCCATTGGTCAGAGATGCGCAGCCAATTGCGAGGGCTAGGCCTGCAAAATAAAGGGGGAATTGGTCGCCTAAGCCGTAAATATCTTGAAATATTTGTTGTGCGGAATTTAAATATCCAATGAATGATCCAAAAATAATGCCTGCCGCAATGGTATATCCAATGGAAATTCTATTGGTACAGGTTTCTACCATACCCTTCCACAATTGACGGGCAGAGAAGGGTAGTCTTTTTTCTAAAGAAAGTGTTTCTTTTTGCCTGATGCTTAACCAAAGAAAGCCAAGGAATGCCACAAAGATAAAGAGAAGAAAAATCATCCGCCAGCCTGCAAAAAATAGTACAATTTGACCAAGGGCAGGGGCCAGAGCGGGTACAATAATAAATACAGCCATGACGAAAGACATGATTTGGGCCATGCTGCGCCCGTGATATAGGTCGCGTACCATCGCAATGCTAACTATGCGCGGTGCTGAGACGCCTAAGCCTTGTAGAAACCTTCCGATGAGCATGCCTTCGAAGCTGCGGCTGTTAATGGATATGATGCAACCGATTAGAAAAAGAACCAATCCACCTAATATGACCGGTTTGCGACCATATGTATCCGACAAAGGGCCAGCTACAAGTTGTCCCAAGGCAAGTCCAGCAAACACGATGGAAATAACCATTTGATTGTCGTTATCGTTTTCAACCCCAAGGTCATTTCCCATAATTTGAAGGGCAGGAAGAATGGCATCAATGGCAAGGGCCACAAGACAAATAAGAGTGGCGCAAAGAATGATAAACTCTGTGCGCCCTAAATTATGTAGAGAAGAAATTGTCTCGCCTTGTTCAAAAGGAGATGATTTTTCTGCTAAATTAATTGAATTCTGTGTGTCATTTTCCATTTGGGCAACTTATCATTAGAAAACTCAAATACAAGATGGGAAATTGCACAAGGCTGTTTCCTATAAGTGGGTAAATGTGAAAAAAGGGCGCTTTGAGGATAAGGATTGGGTTGCGAAGGTTTTTCTCTGTGGTTATGTGCCTTCGGGCTTGAAACAACGGGGTAAACGTTGTACCAAAGCGCGGGTCGCAAACGCGAGGATAATCCTATTGTATCTGGAGCATACGTTTCCATGCTAGATGAAAAGAAAAGTGGCGATGCTATATCGCTTCTACCACAAGGGCTGGGAGATCAACTGCCGCCTGAAGCATTGCATGAAGCTGCGGTGTTGGACAAGGTTATCTACGCTTTCTCCTCTATGGGGTATGAGCGTGTTGAACCCCCTCTTGTAGAATTTGAAGAAAGTTTATTAAGCGGCGCGGGCAAGGCTATGGCGGCACAAACGTTCCGTTTGATGGATCCGGTTAGCCAACGCATGATGGGCGTTCGCGCCGACATCACGCCACAAGTTGCAAGAATCGCAAGCTCTAGATCACGCAGTGTTGAGCGCCCTTTGCGCTTAAGCTATGCTGGTCAAGTATTGCGCGTAAAGGGAAGCCAGTTGCGCCCTGAACGTCAATTCGCACAAGCGGGTGCTGAATTGATCGGTGTTGATGTGCCAGAGGCCGATGCGGAAGCAATCACCCTTGCGGTGAAAGCATTACAAGCAGCCGGCGTTGAAAATGTTTCTGTTGATTTGACGATGCCAACTGTGGTGCCTGCTGTTGTTGAAAGCTTAGGCCTTGACGAGGCGACAGTTACCTCTGTTCGGATGGCATTGGATCGCAAGGATGTG
>CBFCZA010000421.1:0-2381 GCA_965602285.1 uncultured Curvivirga sp.
CATCTTAGGTTCAAAATAGCCTACAAACGAATATGTATTAAGTGAGAAAAAATGTCAGATTACTATGTAAAAAAGCTTGTTACGGCTCTTCCTTTGGAAAAGGCTTCTACAATTGTAGACAGCGCCCTTAGGCTTGGTAGAGAAAATGAGCTACTTCCGTTAACCATTGCCGTCCTTGATGCTGGGGGGAGTTTACTTGCCTTTAAACGTGAAGATGGATCTGGAATCATGCGCGGCGATATTGCCACAGGCAAAGCATGGGGCGCACTTGGTATGGGCTTATCTAGCCGTACCATTCGCAATCGCCTTGCTGATCGTCCTTCCTTCCAAGCAGCATTGGGGGCAGCTTCTCAAGGTCGCTTTGTCCCCGTCCCTGGAGGGGTCTTAATTTTAAATAATGAAGAAGAAGTGATCGGGGCTGTTGGCATCAGTGGCGATGCATCAGACAAAGATGAATTCGCAGCTATTGAAGCCATTAAAGAGGCTGGATTAAATTCTTACCCTGAAGAGCCTGCTCCCAATTGGAATGAAGCCGGGCTATAATTATTCCTAATAAATTCAAATACAAAATAAAATGGGATAGAGCATTCACTCTATCCCATTTTTTTTAAGCACGAAAATAAATATTTTTAAAAGATCTTTACCTATAAATATTTTCTTTACTAGCGAACTTAGCTAGGCCAAAGACCCAATTCTTTATAGGCTTTAATCGCACCAGAATGATATGGAACAGGATTATCTTGAACCATATTTTCTGGCTTATAACGCTTAAACGCACCAAAGGCTTCGCCTAATGCTTTCTTATGTTCAACCATGGATTTGACCAATTTATACACAACTTCATCAGCAACATGTGCACCAGTCAACGCATAAAAATCGACTTCGATCATATTTGTTGGATCAGCAACAACGCCTGTTTTATTCTTCGCTGGCTTCACACTTACAATACGCGCAGATGGTAAATTCTTAGTAACAGCAGCACGGGCTTCTGCGGAATCGGTTAAACTGATATAACGCCAACCTTTGCTCATTGTTGCCATTGCTTTTTTACCAACACCCACATTCATTGGTACTAATGCAGCATCAATCTTACCTTCAGACATTGCATTAATAGCCTTTACAAAATTAGGCATTGGAATTTTCTTTACATCATCAATAGACATACCGCCTGATGCTAATGCTGCATTTGAATAATAATGGAAAGTACGACCAGAATTATAACCAGAAGGCATACGCTTACCTGCAAGATCTTGAATTGTCATAACATCAGATTCTGTAGGCACGGCAAAAGATGTTTGTGTCGCGATAGCAACACCAACAAGACGTAAGTTTGTATTTTCGTGGCCTTCAAAACTACCGATACCCTGATGAGCAAAAGTAGCCTCTCCACCATTTGCAAAACCAAATGTTAAACGCCCAGAGTTTAGCATTGGGATATATGTCGAAGAACCTGCGAATGGTGCAACACGATATTGATCACCAGTTTTTTCAACCATGACCTTCGAAAGTGCAGCTCCCATAGAATAGAATAAAGAGCCCTGCTGATTCGTTCCGATTGTTAAAACCTCTGCTTGCGATTGGACCGCAAAGCCTAAAGTCAAAGCTACTGTTGCAGCCATTATTTTTAAATTTTTCATATCTTCCTCTTACGTTCTAAGTTTATGTATTTGTTATTATAATTATGCTGATTTTACTGATCGCATTGATATTCCCGCCAGAATGACAACCCCTGTGACCACCGCACCGACAGCCAAGTAAACACCTGTTGCAAAAATGGTAGATGGGAACATCGCAATGACGCCTGCCCCAAGAAGCATTACCCGTAAAAGATTGCCGACTTTCTTGGTGAAATATCCCACCATTGCCACAGATACAAAATGAACTCCCGCGACAGTAACTATGAATGAGATAACGATATCCATTGTATCCCCCTTCATGATGAGGGAAGGAGAGAAGATAAACAGAAGCGGCACCACATAGGCAACCCAACCTAGTCGCATTGCCTCAACACCTGTTCGCATGGGACGATCGCCACTAATCGTTGCCGCAGCGAAAGCAGCCAATGCAATAGGAGGTGTAATCATCGACATCATACCAAAATACAGAATGAACATGTGTGCTGCCATTGGGTCTATACCGGTTTCTATCAAGGAAGGTGCAACCAATGCCGCCAATAAAACATAAACACCGGAAGTCGGCATCCCCATTCCTAGTAAAATACACACCCCTGCAGATACCATCAGTAAGATCATCAAGCTTGTATTGCCTAATTGAACCAAGGCAAGCGTCATAGCAAAACCACCTGAGGAGATATTTAACAAGCCAATAACCATACCAGCGCCTGCAACAATCATGGTTAATTCCATAACAGAGATTCCCGT
>CBFCZA010000422.1:0-2367 GCA_965602285.1 uncultured Curvivirga sp.
TAATTTCAAGATTCAAGTGCGAAAGTTATAATAACCGCAAAACCTTTTTCAGAGGCCACATCCACCTCAATATTGCCTTTATGTAAGCCAAGTAAGCTTTTAGCCAATGATAAATTTAAACCAACCCCTGTACGTAACGCATGGGGATCATTTCCAACAAACCGATTTTCCATAAATTCTTGATCTTCGATATATTCTATCACCCAATCTGTTTGAATTTTTACTTCAATAGTATGTTCCATTTTGTGAATATGCAGAGAGATATTTTTGCCCTGAGAAAAGCTTATAATGGTACTTAATATATTTTCCAATCCACGGCTAAAGCGCTCTTTATCACACAAAAACTGACAAGGCTTTGCGGGGGATACCAATAACAATTTCTGTTTTCTCTCCACCGTGTCCGCTTCAATTTTTTGAAAAGAATCTGTAATCAGCGTGGATAGATCATATTCTTGCATATTTAGATGTAGCAGGTCGGCCTGAATGATCGCTAAATCCAAAATATCCGTAACAAGTTGAGTTAATATATCACCCGCATCCAGAATATTTCTAATATGAGCCTTTTGGCGGTCATTCAAAGGGCCATAATATTCTTCCATTAAAATAGAGGCAAAACCATGTATAGCATTGATAGGCGTACGTAATTCATAGGAGATATTAGATAAAAACTGTGATTTCAACAAATCAGCACGTTCAAAAGCGGCGTTTCTCTCTCCAAGAGCCTGCTCTACCTGTTCTGTATCACTAATATCTGAATGCAACATTAAAACACGCGCATCGGGTAATGGGACGAGCGTAGCCCCAATCACACGTTGATCTTTTAAAAATAATTTATATTGTTTGGCTTCCCGATCAGTAACCTGCAAGATCATATCATTTCTAATCGCATCATCTTCTTCAGTCCCATGGCTTTCCAAGCGATTACGGACAATATATTTTGCTATATCAGCGATATGCGGATTGGTTTCCAAATAATCATCTGAAAAAGCCCACGTTTGAGTGAAGGTTTGATTCCAGATTTTTAATTGACCATCACTTCCCCAAACAGATACAGCATCCACAAGGTTATCTAGGGTCGTTTGTTGGACCGCAATAAGTGAGTTTAATTTTGTTTCAAGTGTTAATTTATCTGTCACATCCTCTAACAGGATCATTAACCCACCCAATGGATGAAGACTAGTGACCTGGCGAATAGCACGACCATCAGGTAAATGAAGCAATTCTTCTTCATGATCGATCACTTGGTTGAATCGAATTTCTTGTTCTCTTTTATATGTTGGAAAATCAATAACTTCGGGAAGTTGACGTTTTTTCCGAAGAAGCTCCAAAACCTCACCAAATCCTGCACCGCCAGATATTTCCCCAACACTTAGTTCAAAAAGCTTCAAGAAAGCTTGGTTATGGAAAGCCACTCTTTTATCTGGGCCGAAGATAATAATAGCACTTTGTACATGTTCTAAAACATCATCATGTGCAGCTAGATGTGTCGAAAATTGAGACTGTAAATCATCTAATTGAGTATAATCCAAAGCATATCCAAATATATAATCAAACGTATTTGGCAATTTAGTTTCAGAAAAATCAAAGAGATGCCTTTCGCCCTTCACAATAATGGAATGACTTTCTGATTGTGCCCGACCTGTTTTTGAAACACGTTTTGCAAGACCGCGACCATCTTGGGAGATATTTCCTGCACCTAGCTCTAATTGATTTTCAACAATGGACCTTTTATTTTGATTAAGCATATCGGCATAAGTAGAGTTACAGCCAACCAAAGTTAAATCATCCGCCTTACGCCACCACATTGGAAGGGGAGCAGCATCAAGTAAAGCTAATGCCGCCCTGCGCCTTTCTTCACTATTGGCAAAATTCTCGGCGAGGGTTTCCATAATAGAAATATCTTCAACCCACACACCAAAAATGGCCCTCCCTGAAGTCTTGATTTTTCGCCCGTGAAATTGAATAGTGCCCTGCTCTTTTATAGGCTCTACAATAAGATGAAAATCTTCTCCATCTTGGCGCATCTTTTCAATATCTTTTAAATATCTCTCCGCATAAACAGGCTTTAATTCTACTGCTATATCTTCCAGTTTCCCAAGATTACGCACTGAGAGAGCATCAATACCAATCACCCCTTGGGCCATGGCAGATAGAAATAAGCCCTCTTCTATTTCAAGAATGACTCCTTGCGCAGAATGCGTAATAAAATTTCCAAAAAATGCTTTTTGAGTTTTGTTCTGACGGTAAAAATATATAACACCTACCAAAAGGGCAATGGCAATCAAACTGATTAAAGTCAGCGTAATATTGCCGTTAACAATTTCCCCTATTTCGTTACTCATTACCCAAGCCCTATTGAATATAACT
>CBFCZA010000423.1:0-2335 GCA_965602285.1 uncultured Curvivirga sp.
GCGTCAAAACGTTCTGCTGATAAAAAATATCGTCGGGCTGAACTTTGCCCCATTGCCGCAACGACATAAGGACTAATTGTCGCAGGAGTGAGACCAAGCCTAACTTCAGAAAGGCAGAAGTTTGCTTCTTCGCTAGCGATAGCAATATCACAACACGCAACCAAACCAACACCGCCGCCAAAAGCTGCACCTTGAATTTTTCCAACAACAGGTTTTGAGTTAAAATTAATCACCTTTAATAGATCAGCAAGCGCACGTGCATCGGTGAAATTCTCATCCCAGCTGTAGCCCGCCATACGTTTCATCCAATTGAGATCTGCCCCAGCAGAGAAACTTTTCCCTTCTGACTGCAGAACAATCACACGGATATCTTCATCCTTGCTGGTTTCTTCAAATGCTACTGTTAAATCTTTTATCAAACCATCATCAAAAGCATTGTGCTTTTCAGCATTGGTCAATGTTATTCTTGCCACGTAATCCGATTTAAGGAGTGTAAATTGTGTCATAATTTATCCCTTACATCCGGAAGATGCCGAAGCGCTGTTCTTCCAGCGGTGCATTCATAGAAGCGGAAATACCAAGACCTAAGACCATGCGCGTGTCTTTAGGATCAATCACACCATCATCCCACAAACGTGCAGACGCATAATACGGGTGACCTTGATGTTCATATTGCTCTTTCACAGGCTTCATGAAAGCTTCGCGTTCTTCCGAAGTCCATGAATCACCCGTGCGTGCCATACCGTCTTCTTTAACTGTAGCAAGAACACCAGCGGCCTGCTCGCCGCCCATCACAGAAATCCGTGCATTTGGCCACATCCACAAGAAACGTGGACTATAAGCACGACCACACATACCATAATTTCCAGCCCCGAAAGAACCACCAATCAAAATTGTAAATTTAGGGACATGAGTTGTCGCAACGGCGGTTACTAATTTCGCTCCATCTTTGGCGATACCACCTGTTTCATATTTCTTACCAACCATAAACCCTGTGATATTTTGTAAAAAGACCAAAGGAATATTGCGTTGCGTACAAAGCTCAACAAAATGAGCACCTTTCTGGGCTGATTCCCCAAATAAGATGCCGTTATTTGCAATGATACCCACCGGATACCCCCAAATATGGGCAAAACCACAAATCAAAGTCGTTCCGTAAAGCTGCTTAAATTCATCAAATTCAGACCCATCCACAATGCGAGCGATAATTTCACGCACATCATAGGGCTTGCGTGAATCCGCAGGAATAACACCGTAAATTTCTTCTGCATCATACAAAGGATTCTTTGGCTCTTTCACATCTAAAAAGACCGTTTTCTTTTTATTAAGATTCCCTACAATGCGGCGTGCAATTGATAATGCATGCGCATCATCACGGGCATAATGATCCGCCACACCCGACACACGGCAATGCACATCTGCACCGCCTAAATCTTCTGCAGATACCACCTCACCAGTAGCAGCCTTCACCAAAGGTGGACCACCTAAGAAAATTGTACCTTGATCTTTAACGATAATACTTTCATCACACATGGCAGGTACATATGCACCGCCTGCTGTACATGATCCCATCACAACGGCAATTTGCGGAATGCCCTTTGCTGACATATTAGCTTGATTAAAGAAAATACGGCCAAAATGATCACGATCAGGGAATACTTCATCCTGATTTGGAAGGTTCGCCCCGCCAGAATCCACAAGATATACGCAAGGCAAATGATTTTGCTCTGCAATTTCTTGTGCACGAAGATGCTTCTTCACCGAAAGGGGGAAATAAGTCCCGCCCTTCACCGTCGCATCATTGGCAAGGATCATACATTCACGACCAGCAACACGGCCAACACCAGCGATAACACCCGCACTTGCAATATTCGCATCATACATGCCATAGGCCGCTAGTTGAGAAAGTTCTAGAAATGGAGAGCCCGGATCAAGTAAGTTACGCACGCGATCACGTGGCAAAAGCTTTCCTCGCCCCACATGACGATCACGGGCCTTCTCTCCACCACCTAGTTTGATGTGAGAAACCTTATCTTGCAGGTCTGCAACTGTTTCCATCATTACTTTTTTATTGGCTGCAAAATCATCAGATCGAACATCAAGTTTAGTTTCGATCGTTGGCGCTGTCATCCCGCTCATCATTACTTTCCTTTGCATCTCGTATTTTGAAGTTTTCAACCTTGTTCAGTTTAGAAAACTCATAAAAATAACACTGTATATAACTTATAGCATATTTCTAATCCGGTCATATCAGAAGGATCGCCGTCAAAGAATTTTCATTTCAAATCTTTTACCACAAGCTCCTTTGGGAGATTTTTCGTCACTTTCACACCAA
>CBFCZA010000424.1:0-2329 GCA_965602285.1 uncultured Curvivirga sp.
GTGAGTTTACGTGATCCAGCGGTTCTTGTTATTTTACTGGGAGACACGGCGGCTATTTTGGGATTGGCCATTGCCCTTGTCGGCATTTCTGCAAGTTACATCACCCATGACCCTATCTATGATGTTTATGCTTCTATGTGCATTGCCCTATTATTAGGAGCGGTGGCCATTTTCTTGTTTAAAGAATGTATCTCTATGATCATGGGGGAGCCAGCAAGCCCAAAGACACAAGAGAAAATTCGCGCTATGGCATTGGATATGCCTAAAATTATTCGCATCAATAAGTTGGTTACGGAATATATTGGACCAAAAGAGCTTCGTGTTTTGATCTCCCTCGATTTTGAAAATGATATTTCTGCGGGGCAGGTGGAAACCGTATCCACCCATCTAGAGAAACAAATGAAAGAGATTCCCGATGTTTCTGATGTTTGGATTGAAGCGCAAAATTGGCGCTCATCGGACATGGATTTAGCCCGCGAAACAGAAGAACATAAAACCCGTTATTAATTTTTCCAAAAAGCTGATTTTTCTACATATTTTGTCGCATTCATACTTGAGTGAACGGCAAAAAAAGTCATAATCGCCTTGTTTCTCAGGGCGGGGCGTAATTCCCCACCGGCGGTAACCTGAAAAGGAAGCCCGCGAGCGCTTTTTATGAACAAATCTCATGTCATGAAAAGGTCAGCAGATTTGGTGAAAATCCAAGGCCGACGGTCATAGTCCGGATGGAAGAGAACAAGGAAGTTTCGCAAGGTCGATCTCATCGGCATGCTTTGCTTTTTACGCGCCCTGTTTTCTAAATTGGCAACTAAAAAGGACAAAGCCATGACCGAAAACAATTCAAATGGTTCAACTAAAAATACAGGTGAAATGCGTGTGGCATTGTTGCAAGCCAAATGGTTCTCTGAAATCGTTGGCGAAGCGCGCAAAACATTCATTTCCACTATGGACGATCTAAGCGATGGTAAGGCCGTTGTAGATCTGTATGACATTCCCGGCGCATTAGAGGCACCTTTGCTTGCTAAGAAGCTCGCGAAAACTGGTAAGTATGATGTTATTGCTGTTGTAGCATTTGTTACTGATGGCGGTGTTTATCGCCACGAATTTGTAGCTGATGCGGTTATTTCAGGCATGATGCAAGTTCAACTTGAAACAGAAGTGCCGGTCATTAGCGCTTCTCTTACACCTCATAACTATCACAATGCCCCTGAGCAATTTGATTTCTTCTTTGGGCATTTCGCCAAAAAGGGAGCCGAAGCGGCAGAGGCTTGTTATATGACGGTTGAAAATTTACGTAATATTTAATTTTTAGTAATATTTCTCTGTTGATTTAAAGGCAATGCTTAGGCGTTGCCTTTTTTAATGCGTATTGACATTTTTATACTTTTAATTGTATTAGATATTCATTGTATAGTATTATCTTAATATTGTAGGGGAAGTTTTATTATGATTTTAATTCGCAATATAGCAATAAAAAGTATTAAGATCATTGTTTTGGTAATGGTTGTTATGCTTTCGGGGTGCTCTCTCGACCTGAACGAAGGGGCATCAACTTATAATTATTTAGGAGGCAGTAAAGGTTCACCACATCAGATGTTTTTTACGAAAGACGAGTTGGAAAATACTGATGCTAATTTAATTGAAAAGGGTGATAATATTTCCATAACACTTACGGCGGCCTATATTTGTGATTTTAGGGAAATGAGTTGGGGAATTGGTCTTTTAGACAGCAGCAACCAAAAATCTGAAATCTGTGGGTTGGATCAAAGGAATTTTGGGGGTATGGGGGCAGCCTATACACGAGGTGAGGTTGCTATCCTTGGAAATGTATCTGAAGCAAGTTCATTTGTAGGTACAGATAGAAGTAATCAACGTGTCATTTTTTTTAGCGATGATGTTCGACAGTCTGGCCAATTATTTAATTTTTCAAATAAAAATATATATGGCCCTATTAAATACAATGGGGGATATTTGGATGTTTCATTTTCAATATTAGAATTAGATCAACAAGAGAATGAAGCTGCAGGAAAGATGATAGGGACGCTAGCAAAAATTGGAAGTGCGGTTCATTTACCCGCTTCTGAGGGGTTAGATATTATAGGTAAAATTGGTGAAACATTTTTAAGCGCGAATAAAGACGATGTAGAATTGTCTTACTCCTTTAGGTTTGATCCGCCAAATGTAGATGATATCTCAAACATTGAACGGGCCCCTTTACGAGAAGGGTTCTATGCCATTTTACGAAATGAAAACCGAAATGCTAACACTGGTTGGGAGGATGTATGTTTTGATCGTAAAATTGGAATGGTCGTTCATTGCCCTTCTGATA
>CBFCZA010000425.1:0-2329 GCA_965602285.1 uncultured Curvivirga sp.
TGGAGCGGGACAAAAACATGCTCATGTCTATGGCAGAGGCGGACGCCCAGTTGGCGTCGTTAATTTCGACGGTACACGTAGTCATGGAAGCGGAAAGCTTAAACTGCATAAGAAAGACGCAATAGCTTTACGCAACCAAGGTGCCGATATAGCTCCTAATAACATCGTCGAATGGCAAGAAATTGAACTGGATGGTCAATATATGTTGTTTGAAGAAGTGTCTGGATAGCATGGGGAAAAATTATTACAGGATCATGTTGGGGAAAGCGTCGCGCTATGAAGAGGATTGCTTTGAGGGCAATTTTATTGGTGGCGATTGGGGCATGGATTTTGATCTGAGCGGTAAGCTTCCCGATCATTTGCGCGAATTTAACCGCAGCTATAATTCTGTGTTTTTAGAACGTAATCCTGAAAAATCAAAGGTCGCGGCAGGGCTTGCTAATGGCATGCTTTACACCATTTGTAAGAGCATCAAAATGGGCGATATGGTGATTTGTCCTGATGGGGATGGCGCTTATCATGTGGGGGAAGTTACAGGGGATTATTATTATGTGGCGGATGGTATATTGCCCCATCGACGCAAGGTTCAATGGTATCCCAATAAAATAGCACGGACGGATATGAGCCAAGCGTTGCGGAACTCTGCGGGTTCCGTTGGGACAGTCAGTAATATCTCCAAACATCATCTAGAACTTGATGGCTTGTTAGAAGGCAACGCGCCCGCACAATTGATCTCTACCGATGAGTTGGTGGAAGATGCATCTGTATTTGCCTTGGAAAAGCATCTGGAAGATTTTCTTGTGCAAAATTGGGCCCATACGGAACTAGGCTTAAAATACGATATCGTTGAAGATGACGGTGAATTAGTGGGACAACAATATCCTAGTGATACAGGCCCTATAGATATCTTAGCCATCAGCAAAGATAAGTCTGAATATCTGGTGGTGGAGCTTAAAAAAGGTCGTGCCAGTGATGCGGTGGTTGGGCAAATTCAACGCTATATGGTCTATGTCCTAGAAGACTTAACAGAAGATGGGCAAAGCGTGCGTGGTATGATCATCGCCTTGGAAGATGATTTGCGCCTACAACGTGCATTGAGCGTTGCACCGAATATTGAGTTTTATCGCTATCAAGTCAGCTTCAAGCTGTTTAAAGGGTAATTTGTAAGTTAGGGGAAGATTATGACTAAAGTAGGAGCATTGGAACGCATCACACAAAACAGGGTCGTGAAGCTATTTTGCGACGAACTTGGCTATGATTATCTGGGTGATTGGCATGACCGTGATGGCAATAGCAATGTGGAACAGGGCCTTTTACGACGTTGGTTAGAAAAACGCGGCGTGAGTGATGTTTTGATCAAGCGCGTGTTTCGATCTTTGGAACAGGCCACGGCGCTTGGCGATGGTCGTAATCTTTATGATGCCAACAAAGATGTATATGGGCTTTTGCGTTATGGCGTAAAAGTTAAGGATGGTGTGGGCGAACAAAATCAAACTGTCTGGTTGATCGATTGGGAAAATCCAGAAAATAATGATTTTGCCATTGCAGAAGAAGTTTCTGTAAAAGGCGAAAATAAGAAACGCCCTGATATCGTGCTATATGTGAATGGTATTGCATTGGGCGTTATAGAATTAAAACGATCTAGCGTTTCTGTGGGTGAAGGCATCCGCCAAAATCTGGATAATCAGGAAAAGACTTTCATCCGTAACTTTTTCACCACCATGCAAATGGTTATGGCTGGGAATGATACGGAAGGCTTGCGTTATGGTACGATCGAAACGCCTGCAAAACATTATTATCAATGGAAAGAAGAAACAGCTAAAACTTTTAGTAATCCATTAGATAAACATATTACATGCATGTGTTCCAAAGAACGATTTTTAGAAATCATTCATAACTTCATTGTCTTTGATGTAGGTGTGAAGAAGCTTTGTCGTCATAATCAATATTTCGGCCTTCAAGCAGCTAAAAAGCATGTGCACGCTAAAGAAGGCGGTATCATATGGCACACGCAAGGATCGGGTAAAAGCCTGACGATGGTGTGGCTTGCAAAATGGATACGGGAAAATGTGAAAGATGCCCGCGTGCTTGTGGTAACGGATCGCACGGAACTTGATCAACAGATCGAGGGTGTTTTTCTTGGCGTAGATGAAGAAATTCATCGGGCAAAGAACGGTGCAGACCTGATTGCCACTTTAAACCAAACAGCCCCTTGGCTTGTCTGTTCTTTAGTTCATAAATTTGGACGGCAAGCAGAAGGTGAAAATGAAAAAGCCACCGATGAATATATTGAGGAGCTTAAGGAAAGCCTACCATCAGATTTTGCCGC
>CBFCZA010000426.1:0-2317 GCA_965602285.1 uncultured Curvivirga sp.
ATAATAGGGACATTAAAATGATGTTTTAAATTTCGAATTTGCTGGCACAAATCAAAGCCATCCATGTCTGGAAGCATAATATCAAGAAGGACTAAATCGAAATCACCCGCCTCTAAAACTTCCAATGCTTCTTTGCCCGTTTTTGCAATTGTGAAAATAGCTATATTCTCTATGACATCGCAAAGCAGGTTTAAATCCAATTCAGAATCTTCGACAATGAGAACTTTTGCACGCCGATTATCATCCGTACGATCATAATACTGACGGACCGATGGTTGGTTTATTAAAGAATTCATGAGATCTCTTATAGTTTTATTTTGTAAATGTTTTTTCCTACTATACTATAAAGAAAAAGAAACAACTGTCATGGTAAAAGTTGGCTGGTTCTCAAGATATTCGCCAATTAGCATAGTCAATTCCAAGGTTTTAAAATGGAACAAAAAAACATTCTTCTTGTCGATGACGAGCCAGCAAATATTCAGGTACTATTCGCCGCATTACAGAACTTAGGGAAAGTACAGTTTGCTACGAATGGCAAAAAAGCTATCCAACTGGCAGAAGAAACCCCACCTGATATTATTTTTCTAGATTATTTCATGCCTGATATGAATGGCTTAGAAGTCTGCAAAGCTATTAAAGCAAATCCCACATTAGAAAATGCACAAATTATTTTTGTCTCAGGATCAAGCGATACGGTAGAAGTTGAATTAGCACTAGACGCAGGCGCATTCGACTTCATGACGAAACCAATCATTCCTAAATTAGTACAGCGCAAGGTCGAAATTGCCATTGCGCTTCAAAATCAATCTGAGAAGTCCACCTCCAATTCAATTTTAAATACAGGCCCTCAATCTATTTTACTTGTTGAAGATGGCGCAATTAACAGAGCCATCATTGCAGAAATACTTGAATCAAAAGGCCATACAGTTCAAATGGTTGAAACAGGTACAGAAGCTATCGCCAAAGCAGAAGAAAATGAATTTGATTGTGTTTTGTTAGACATACATCTTCCAGACATGACTGGGTTGAAGGTTATTCGACATTTACGCGCCCTTCCAAATGGTAAGGCAAATATGCGCATTGTTGCTGTTACAGGCGATGTAACAACAGAAAGTTTAGCGGACTATGAAGAGGCTGGTTTTGACGGTGTGTCCCCTAAACCTGTAAATCCAGAAATCCTTCTGGCCTTGGTGGCTGGGGAGGATGTAGCCATTAAAAATGATTTGATGTCCGCACCTGATTTAGGTGGTCCTGATCTATTAATTGCGCAAGACCGTATCAATGTATTGAAAGAAACCTATACGGAAACAAGGTTACAAGGCCTTTTCGCCCTCTTTGAAAAGGAAGTACGGGCCTATCTAACTGCATTAAATGTAGCCGTTAAAGCAGCAGATAGTGATGCGATCATACGCACATCCCATCGTTTAAAAAGTGCGTTAGGTCATTTCGCCTGCATCCGCATGCAGAAGGTCGCCAATGTGTTAAACAAAGAACGCGATCTACCTCTTCAAGAAAAAGAACGACTTGTCACCATTTTGGGAGAGCAACTTGCGCCTTCCTTAAAAGCATTATTAGGTGCCCTAGATATTCAAGAATAACTCTTTTTTAGAATGTGTCATAAGTCATACATGTCCATGACTTCACATTCCAACACGCTGATCTGATTGTCCCTTCTATAAAAATTCACCTTTTGGTTCAGATAAAGTTTCCCCCCTAAAATCTTTACCTTACTAAGGGTCACAAATGCCTTAAGCTGATCCCCGACAACAATAGGCGACTTAAAGCTAACCTTTGAATATCCAATAGTCATAACTGATTTATAGTTTCTGACTTTAAGCAGGCGTTGAAGAATAAATGGGATCTTCATGATCAACATATTCCCCGGAACCACAGGGGCAGCGTTTATTTTAGGATCGTGCAAAGGTGTGGAATCTTTTGATAGCTCAAGAAATGCACATAGGTCTGCTTTTGTGAATGTAAATTCCCCCTCAAACAAAATCTTCTTACCCACATGTTCCTTTAAATTGGTGGCATCAGATATCAACATTACAATTTCCCTAACATAAGGGTCGAACCTAACCCACCAGCGGCAGCAATAGCCGCAACGCCAAGAGATCCACTGTTTTCTTTTTGAAGTTCATGCCAAAGACGGACTGCATTCATCGCGCCAGAAGCCCCGATGGGATGCCCACGCGACAACCCTCCACCACCACGATTAACCATACCATTATCAAGATCAAACTTTTGATTAAACAACATCGCCTGCACTGCAAAGGCCTCCATTATTTCAATGATACGAAGGTCTGATATTTTATAT
>CBFCZA010000427.1:0-2313 GCA_965602285.1 uncultured Curvivirga sp.
TACCATCTTCACCACGTACATATGGCTTATCTAGACGTTGTTGTTTCAACCCATCACATGCGAAACGTGTTTTATCCGAAATCCATTCTTCATTAACATCTTCATTAAGACGAGGAAGAACACGAAGGACTTCATTACCACGTGCATCAACGCGAATGTTTGATCCAACAGCATCAAGAACATCAATGGTTTCTGTTTTCTTCAATTCCCAAGGACGTGCATTGAATGCATAAGGCTTCGACGTCAAAGCACCAACAGGGCAAAGGTCAATCACGTTTGCTGATAATTCAGAAGCGATTGCTTTTTCTAAGGTTGATATCTCAGCATTTTCACCACGGTTCAAAAGACCCATGTCAGTTACACCAGCGACTTCTGTAGAGAAACGTACACAACGTGTACAGTGAATACAGCGGGTCATGATGGTACTAATCAATGGTCCCATGTATTTTTCTTTAACTGCGCGCTTATTCTCTTCAAAACGACTGCCGTCACGGCCATAAGCCACAGCTTGATCTTGAAGATCACATTCCCCACCTTGATCACAAATTGGGCAATCTAGTGGATGGTTAATAAGCAAAAACTCCATAACGCCGTGTCGTGCTGCACGAACCAGTTCGGAATCTGTAAAAATGTCCATACCGTCACCGGCTGGAAGAGCGCAACGTGCCGCTGGTTTAGGTGGTCCAGGCTTAACCTCCACCAAACACATACGACAGTTACCAGCAACAGAAAGGCGTTCATGATAGCAGAAACGCGGTACTTCTACGCCTGCTAATTCGCAGACTTGAAGTACTGACATACCACCTTCAAATTCGACTTCCTGACCGTTTACCTGACAAACTGGCATCTCGGTATTCTCCTTATTGATCCGTTACGCCGCAGACTTTGCAATCTTACGCGCGTCCATGATACGACGTTCCAACTCAGGTCGGAAATGACGGATCAGTCCTTGAATAGGCCATGCAGCAGCATCGCCCAATGCACAAATAGTTTTACCTTCAATTTGCTTTGTTACATCCCAAAGCATATCGATTTGATCAACGGTTGCTTGACCTTTAACCATACGTTCCATCATACGCCACATCCAACCAGTACCCTCACGACAAGGTGTACATTGACCACAGCTTTCATGTTTATAGAAATATGATAAGCGTGCAATTGCCTCTACAATATCAGTTGATTTGTCCATAACAATCACAGCAGCCGTACCTAAACCTGATGTATGTTCACGTAAACCATCATAATCCATTAACACATCATCACAGATATGTTTGGGTAATAAAGGAACAGAAGAACCACCAGGAATTACTGCAAGAAGGTTATCCCAACCACCACGAACACCGCCACAATGTTTTTCGAGTAGTTCTTTTAGGGGAATGCCCATCTCTTCTTCAATATTACATGGTTTTTCAACATGACCAGAAATACAGAAAAGCTTTGTTCCATGGTTATTTTCACGACCAAAGCTTTTGAACCATTCTGCACCACGTCTCAAAATAGCAGGTGCAGAAGCAATTGATTCTACATTATTCACAGTTGTTGGACGACCATAAAGACCCGCCATAGCAGGGAATGGAGGTTTTAAACGAGGTTGACCTTTTTTGCCTTCAAGGCTTTCAATCAATGCCGTTTCTTCACCGCAAATATACGCCCCTGCCCCACGATGAACATAAATGTCACAATCGTAACCAGACTTACATGCATTTTTTCCTACTAAACCAGCATCATATGCTTCTTTGACAGCAGCCTCTAGAACGCTTGCTTCGTAAATAAATTCACCACGAATATAGATGTAACAAGCTGTAGCACCAATTGCATGACTAGCTAGTAGGCATCCTTCAATTAAAATATGTGGGTCGTTACGAATGATCTCACGATCTTTACATGTACCGGGTTCTGATTCATCGGCATTAACAACTAAATAAACAGGTTGGCCATCGGTAACTTTAGGCATGAATGACCATTTTAAACCAGTTGGGAAACCAGCACCACCACGACCACGAAGTGCTGAAGCTTTCATTTCATCTACAATCCAGTCACGACCCTTTTCGATCAGACCTTTTGTACCATCCCAAGCACCACGTTTTTGAGCATCTTTCAAATTCCATGGATAATATCCATAGAGGTTTGTGAACATGCGATCTTTATCTTGAAGCATGGATTAAGCCCCCTTCAATTTAGCAGCTTGTTGGGCGTTTTGAGCGAACTCACCCTCTTGCAATGCAATTGGGCCACCTTCAGGTTCAGAACAGCTTCGACCATTTTGCGGTCCAACCTTCACTTCTTCACCAGCTTTTAAGGCATCAAGTACGG
>CBFCZA010000428.1:0-2311 GCA_965602285.1 uncultured Curvivirga sp.
CAAAAATCTTTAAAAAATTCTTCTGATATAGACATGAATATTGGCTTACTTGATGGTTTGAACAACGAGTGTATTTATAAAATCAATTTAACACCTGCTCTTCCTGATACTAGGACGACTAAAACCTTCTCTGGGTTTATCCAAAAAGTTTCGCAACCAGACGAATTTCTTAAAAAAATCCATGCATATGATGAAAGCTTTCGTGCATTCATGGATAATATGCCTCTGGCTGTCTCTTTTAAAAATTTGAAAAAAGAATATATAACAACCAACAAAGCTTGGAATGAACTTTTTAATCCAGAACATTTACCAGTTCAAAACAAGAAATCGACTGATTTCTTCATAAGTGAAAATGCTGATGAAATTGAAACGCTTGATGAAACTGCATTAGACAGCAACCAAACTTTCCAAGAAGAATCCAAAGCAACCTTAAGAAATGGACAACATAAGTTAACCTTAGCTCATAAATTCCCCGTTCATAATTCACATATGGAAATAATTGGAATTGGGTGCATAAATACGGATATATCGCAACAAAAAGAAGTTGAGTTAGAACTCCATAGGGCTAAAGAAGCCGCAGAAATAGCCAATCGGTCCAAGTCTGAATTTTTGGCAAATATGAGCCATGAATTAAGAACTCCGTTGAACGCTATCATTGGGTTTTCTGAAATCCTTCAAAATGAATTATTTGGGCCAATGGGTGTTCCTGCCTATAAAGAATATGTTGACGATATTAATGATGGTGCACGTCACCTTTTAGAAATTCTGAATGATATTCTAGATATGTCAAAAGTTGAAGCTGGCGAATATCATTTAGAAGAAGAGATATTTGAAACCCATTCGGAAATAGAACGTTGTTTACGCTTTATCAAAGAGCGCGCTGCCAAAAATGGGTTGAACGTTAATCTCATGACCATAGAACAAGAACCGCTCCTCAACGCAGATCGTCGGGTATTTAAACAAATTTTACTCAATTTGCTGTCCAATGCAGTGAAATTCACGGATCGTGGAGGGAAAATTGATATTTCCATCCTTTCAAATGAAAATAACGAACTGGAAATCTCTATTGCTGATACTGGTATCGGTATCTCAGAAGAAGACCTTCATGTTGTCTTACAGCCCTTTGGGCAAGCAGACACATCGTTGACCAGACATGTGGAAGGAACGGGTTTAGGGCTTAGCCTTGTTCAGCGTTTCATGGGATTACATCAAGGTCATTTACGCCTAGAAAGCCAGCTAGAAAAAGGCACAACAGTATGTATCACTTTCCCGCAAAAACGTTGGGGTTGGGATATTGAAGAGATGAGATCGCGAAAAGATCTATAAACCTCTCATTCATGGCTTTCTAAGGGAGGGTAAATATTGACCCAACATCAAATGGAATTCACCCTATCAACATCGGGGCAAGGACTATATGAATTCACTCAGTCCTTAGAAAACTGGCTTCAAAAATGTCAGGTTGAAATGGGCCAAGTGACCGTTTTTTGCCGCCATACCAGCTGCTCACTGACCATTCAGGAGAATGCTGATCCGGACGTCCAAACTGATCTTAATAATTTCTTTCGCAAACTCGCGCCAGAAAATGAAAGCTGGTATAGACACACGGCCGAAGGCCCCGATGATATGCCTGCCCATATAAAATCTGCCCTAACGGATGTCAGCCTAACCATACCAGTTAATAATGGTCGTAGTAGTCTGGGTACGTGGCAGGGGGTTTATTTATTTGAACATCGCCATGCACCACATCAACGGAACATTGTCTTTCATTATTTAGGTGAATGAAGATAGTTTGCGATAGCCTTAGCTGCATGAATGCCGCTCGCGAAGCAAGCTTGAAGGAGATATCCACCCGTTGGGGCTTCCCAATCCAGCATTTCGCCAGCTAAGAAGATACCTGCTTTTTCTTTAAGCATCAAAGTATCATCTACCGCTTGGCGTTGAACGCCACCCGCTGTTGAAATTGCCCGATCCATAGGGGCCAAACCTGATAATTCAATCGGACAAGATTTGATCAGTTCAACCAACTTTTTCATATCTTTCAAATCATCTTTTTCTGTAAACTCTCTTAACAACGCAACAGATTGTGGTGATAGCTTTAATTGCGTTCGCAAGAAACTAGAGAGGGATTTTCGCCCTATTCCACGTGCAAATTTAACTTTTAATTGATCCAAAGTCATAGAAGGTTTTAAATCTAGGTAAAGGGTTGCACCACCAGACTTTTCCACGTGCTCACGTAAAGAAGCACTTAGGCCGTAAACGGCACCGCCTTCAATGCCATAACGTGTTAACAGTGCCTCTCCGGATTTTCTTT
>CBFCZA010000429.1:0-2305 GCA_965602285.1 uncultured Curvivirga sp.
AAAGCCATGCCTTGAAGTAATTCCGTTAGTAGGAAAGAACGAGCTACACGATCTAATGACATATCTTTCGTCCTCTCTTATTTCGGTAGAAGGTCAAAATAGACCAACACACCAGCTGTTAAAAATACCCATACTAATGTGAATGGAAGGAACACTTTCCAGCCTAGACGCATTAATTGGTCATAACGATATCTTGGGAATGTGGCACGAATCCAAAGGAAGCCAAATAACATCAATGCTGTTTTTAAAGCAAACCAAATAGGGCCCGGGATCATATTCAAAGGTGCAATATCAAATGGTGGTAACCATCCGCCTAAGAATAATGTCGTTGCCATACCACTCATCAAAATCATATTTGCATATTCCCCAAGGAAGAATAGTGCAAAAGTCATTGAGGAATATTCAACGTTGTAACCAGAAACCAATTCTGCTTCTGCCTCTGGTAAATCAAAAGGCGCGCGGTTTGTTTCAGCTAAAATCGAAATGTAGAAGACTACAAACATTGGGAATAAAGGAATAATAAACCAATATCCTTCAGCCTGTGCCATTACAATGTCTGTTAAGTTCAATGAACCAACACAAAGCAATACAGTGATAATCACAAGCCCCATAGAGACTTCGTAAGAAACCATTTGAGCAGCTGAACGTAAGGCACCTAAGAATGCATATTTAGAGTTAGAGGCCCAGCCTGCAATGATAATTCCATAAACACCAAGTGATGAAATTGCAAAGAGATAAAGGATACCAACATTAATATCTGCAAGAACCAAGCCATCCCCAAAAGGAATAACCGCCCATGCAATAAGTGCAAGAATGAATGTAATTGCGGGGGCCATTACGAATAATGCACGGTTCGAACCTGAAGGAATAATGGTTTCTTTCAAGAATAGTTTCAAACCATCTGCCATTGGTTGCAACAAACCAAAAGGACCAACAACGTTAGGGCCTTTACGATATTGCATCCAACCGATCACTTTACGCTCTGCTAATGTCAGATATGCAACTGATAAAAGAACAGGAACAGTGATTAGTAAACAATAGATGACGATCTCTAATAATGGCCAGACATAGTCAGACCACCATACAGCGTCAATGAGATTTGCCATTTCAGCCATGTGTACCTGTTGCCTCCCCTTCAGCCGCTTTCGCGTTTAAAATGATTTCATCTGTACATTTTGCCATAGTTTCCGAAGAACGACTAATTGCACAAGTCATATAGAAATTTTCAATTGGGCTTTCGAAACTTGAAGACACCATATCACCTTCAGTACCAAAATCATCCCATTCTGCTTTAGCTGCAACATCAACTTCCGCCAAATGTGGATAATCAGTACGCAAAGCAATGCGAAGTTCTGAAAGACTATTGTAAGGTAATTTTTTACCAAGAACTTCAGACAATGCACGTAGAATAGACCAGTCTTCCTTCGCATCACCCGGTGCAAATACAGCACGGCGTGTCATTTGAACACGACCCTCAGTATTTACATAAGTACCCGATTTTTCAGTATAAGTAGCACCTGGCAATATTACATCGGCAATATGTGCTGCCTTATCACCATGATGGCCTTGATAAATTACAAATGTATCTTTCAATCCATCCAAATTCACTTCATCAGCATCAAGAAGATAAACAGCTTTCATAGAACCATCAGTCATCGCAGCAACATCTTTAGCACCATCAGCAGGAACAAACCCAACATCAAGACCACCAACACGACTTGCCGCGGTATGAAGGATGTTAAAACCGTTCCATTCTTCTGAAACCATACCAGTTGTATCAGCTATTTTCTTTGCTGCAGCTAACACAGCCGCCCCATCGTCACGGGATATAGCACCAGATCCCACAATGATCATTGGGTTCTTAGCTTCTTTTAATAACTTGAAAAAGTCGCCTTTACCAGATGCTAACTCTTTTAAACTATCTGTTCCAGCACCTAAGTAGTTGTAGTCGTATGTTAAACGAAGCGTTTCGCCAATGACACCAACCTGAAGTCCACCTGTTAACCATTGTTTACGAATACGTGCATTAATAATTGGAGCTTCCCAACGTGGATTAGATCCAACGATCAATAATGCGTCAGCCTCTTCAATACCTGCAATCGAACTATTGAAAAGGTATGAAGCACGAACTTTATTATCAAGCTTAGCACCATCATGACGGCAATCAATATTTTGAGAACCAAGGCTAGACATCAATGCTTTCAAGGCATACATGGATTCTACATCCACTTGATCCCCTGCTATTGCACCAATTTCTTCGCCTTTAAGGCCGGATAAGTTAGACTTAATAGCTTCAAAAGCTTCA
>CBFCZA010000430.1:0-2261 GCA_965602285.1 uncultured Curvivirga sp.
GGCGCTGCAACTTTTTTACCCTTAACATCAGATGCTTTTACGCCAGGTGCTAAAACAACCTGATCCACACCATAAGATGGGTTTGTGAATGCAACATTTACAATCGGTAAGTTATTCTCGATAGCAACAGGGATATAATCCAATGTTGAACCATAAATATCAATGTTACCAGCCGCCAATTGGTTGTGACCTGCAATTGGGTCTTCGAAGATTGTAATCTCCATGTCATAGTCTGGCATCAAGTTTTTAACACGGGCAAGTTCTAAAAAGCCATAACCAGGCCAAGATACCGCGATACCAACACGAATAGTTTCTTTTGCTGTGGCATTACCTGCAACACCAGCAACAAGCCAAGGCGTGATTAGTAGCCCAGCAATTATTTTCTTAAAATTCATAACAGTCTCCTAAATGATGTACCATCTTGGCAAACTAGATGTTCTTTTCTCGACTATTTATTTAGCCATCCCTGAGTTCTGCGCTTTTCCTAGCTTGCATAGTAAAATTCTAGAACGAAAATTTTTTTAGTCAACTAAAAATTTAAGTCGACTACATTTTTTTGTTGCAATCGCCTAGAAAACTCCGATATCCATACGTAATAATAAATCATTGTCTCCTTGCTACTTTGAGGTAAATATGACCGGAAAGCGCCAAACATCTAAAGAAAATCGTCGGAGGAGAATAATAAACTCTGCCCGCGATCATTTCTTAAAAAATGGATATGAGGCCACAAAAATAGAAGCGATTGCGGAATCATCCGATGTTTCTGCCGTCACAATCTATAATTATTATCGCACAAAAGGCGGCGTCTTACTAGCCTTGGTCTCTGCAAGTGACGAAATCCTGATTGAGAAGATCGAGACACTTATCAACCAGACACACAATGATTCACTGAGCGCAATTCATGCATTTTCAAAAACAATTAATGATCATGCCTTTACATATTTAGACCGAAAAATTTGGCAACATATCCTTTCTACATCTATGCTAGAAGGTGACACTGATTTCGGTAAGGCTTATAAATTACTAGATGCAAAACTGATAGTTTATTTGGCAAAATTCTTAGAAATTTTAAGTCGAAAAGACATATATCCAAGAGACATAGATTATATGGTTGCAGCAGAAGTTTTTTATAATCTTCACAATGCGCGGTTCCAAGGCTATATTTGTGACAATGATATGACCCCTGAACAAAGAGATACATCTACCTACCGCGATTTGGCCTTTCTACTTTCGTAAGATATAAAATCCCTCTTCCCCAGCTCTTCTTTTTAGTTTACGAATTTAAATATATCGTAAAAATAATTAAGGCTAAGGGGCACCCATGACACAAAAATTCAACCAACCTTTAGGCGGCAATGACATGGCGCGTTTTAGTGGCCCTGCCACCATGATGCGCCTTCCCACACAACCTACTGCTGCGGGATTAGATGCATGTTTTGTGGGTGTCCCTATGGATATCGGTGCATCAAATCGACCAGGAACCCGTATGGGACCAAGAGAAATCCGCGCAGAATCTTGTATGTTACGCCCTTATAACATGGCCACAGGTGCCGCCCCCTTTGAAAGCTTACAAGTCGCAGATATTGGCGATGTTGCCATCAATACATTTAGCCTTCTTAAAACCATAGGTATTATTGAAGATAGTTTTGATGAAATTTTAAAAAATAACGTTATCCCATTGACCCTTGGGGGGGATCACACCCTCACCTATCCTATATTAAAGGCCATGAAGAAAAAACATGGGCCAGTTGCCCTCATTCATGTGGATGCCCATGCAGATGTGAATGACGATATGTTTGGTGAAAAAATAGCCCACGGCACCCCCTTTCGTCGTGCCGTTGACGATGGATTACTTGTGAATGATAAAGTTTATCAAATTGGCTTACGCGGTACGGGCTATTCACCCGAAGACTTTAATTGGTCCAGAGATCAAGGGTTCAGTGTTATTACAGCCGAAGAATGCTGGTATAAATCCCTTGCCCCATTGATGGATAAAATTCGTGCGGAAATAGGCCCTGATACGCCTGTATATCTTAGCTTTGACATTGATGGGCTTGACCCAGCCTTTGCACCAGGAACAGGTACAGTAGAAATTGGCGGCCTTTCTATTTGGCAAGGCATGGAAATCATCAGGGGCTGCAAAGGTCTGAATATCATAGGGTGCGATTTGGTCGAAGTTTCCCCACAATATGACACAAGTGGCAATACATCATTGATCGGCGCAAATTTGCTTTATGAGATGCTATGCATTTTACCGGGCG
>CBFCZA010000431.1:0-2224 GCA_965602285.1 uncultured Curvivirga sp.
ACCTGTTTAAGAGTAGCTTCCTTTTCGTGCGTTTGGAAAAGATGTTCAAAGAATATCTGAAGGGTTTTAAGGGTCGCTGATTGATCTGAATTACTTAACCGATCCAAATTGTCAAAGACAATGACCAGCTTTCTATTTCCTTTCTCAATTAAGGCTTCTCTACAAAGGTTTTGGAAAGCTTGTTGGAACCCCCAACTGCTTTCCTCTGCTTTTCTTGTCGCTTCATCCATAGCATTTTCATGTCCTTGACCAGTCATAGTCCTTAATGCGTTTGGGATAGTTTTCGGATATAAGGATAATATGAATATGCAGATAAAGGCGAAACTAATTATTAAGCTAGCCGTTAGCTTGTGATCTTGAACCAAGCAATAAATAAAATCACCGAATTCATTTTGGCTTTCTTCGGGAAGGATCAACCAGATGGCTATAAAGATGGAGCCAAAGCCTGCTAGCCATTTAAGGATTTCTTTTATCTGATGGCCAGCAGAATCAACAGCTTTAAATCCCCATGCGTCAGGATTAATCCAGCGTTCTATGCCGCGGGGTTTAGATAACTCTTCTGCAATTCGTTCAATACAGGCGCGGCGTAAATGTTCATCACTATGAGACCAAGTGTCTATATTCACGAGAGCAATCGTATTCTGGAAATCGCTCTCGGCAATTTTCTAAAATGTTAATAACCGTTGATTTACCAGACCCACGAGGACCATCAAGACCAATGGAGATTCCTTCCTGTCCTTCGGTCGTCAAAATATCATAGAGTGCATCTGAAATCTTAGTATGCGCCCCATTAAATAAGTCAATATTCTCCGGTCGATCTGCATTAATAATCAGTTTGTTTTTATCTTCGGTCATATGAAATTCTTTTATCTATCTTTTTGATTGAATCAGATATAGTAGACACTTACTATGAGCTGCTGCAATTAAATAATTTTCCGTAAAACGAGTATTTCTTCCTTATGCCACTGTTCAATAAAAAATATATAAAAAAACAAATTGGCGTCCATCCACAGTCAATCCCAGAGGAACAGGCAAAGATATTAGGGGAATGGGCGCAAACCATTGCGGATAAATCCATCCTTAAACAAAAAGAAACAGCGTTACATGGGCATTTCAAATCCCAAATCACGGAACAAGTCCTAGGTTACATCCCGTTTAGCGCCGATGGTGAATGGAGCGTCGATGCAGAAACAAAGATAGGGCGCGGCGAAGTCGACCTTTCCTTTGGGCATTTCACCAAAGATAAAACCCATATCATCGCCCCGTTTGAATTGAAGGGGGCAAAAACCAAAGACCTAGACGCCATCATGTCTGGGCGCAATAAAAGCCCTGTGCAACAAGCATGGGAATATGCCATGGATGCACCAGATTGTAGTTGGGTCTTGGTTTCTAACTATGTGGAACTGCGCCTTTATTCCTATGGGGCTGGGCGACAAGAATACGAACTTTTTCTTTTTGAAGACCTTACCGATCCATATGAATATGCACGTTTTCAACTCTTGCTTAGCGCCGAAAACCTATTATCAGGCCGCACCCAAGAGCATCTTGAAAACAGCCGCCGCGAAGAAAAAGACATCACCAACAAGCTGTATGAAGATTATAAGGTCATCCGCCACAGCCTAATAGACGAGATCGCCAAAGCCCTGCCATCGGAAGAAGGCGAAATCCATATTGCCTATGCACAAACCATTTTGGATCGTGTGCTTTTCATCGCCTTTGCAGAAGATACAGGACTATTGCCTGCGGAAAGCCTGCTTAAAGCTTTTACCCATAGCGATCCTTATAGCCCAAAACCTGTATGGGACAATTTCAAAGGCCTATTTAAGGCCATTGATAAAGGCAATGATGGGTTAGGCATCCCCCGATATAACGGTGGCCTATTCAAACGCCATCCAGAGATCGACAAGCTCAAACTACCGGATCTTATGTGTGAAGGCTTCAAACGCCTTGGTGAATATGATTTCGCCAGCGAAGTCAGCGTCACTGTCTTAGGTCATCACCGACCTAGAACGGCTTCAAGCCATCGCGCGCGGCGAAGAATTAGAACCAGAGAAAAAAGGTGCAACAGTTGGAAAGCGGAAACGCGATGGGGTCGTTTATACCCCTGATTATATCGCGCGCTTCATTGTAGAACAGACCTTAGGCACCCATTTAAACGAAATCTTTCAAACCTGCCTTGATGAAAATATCACGAAGGATAGCATTGGTAAGCTTTATGAAGAGG
>CBFCZA010000432.1:0-2196 GCA_965602285.1 uncultured Curvivirga sp.
ACATGTTTTTCACTTAAGATATTAACGGCTTCGCGTACAACAGGGTTTTCCAAGGTCATAACGGCCATGCCATTGGAATCTTCACTTGCCTCTAACATGCAATCTGCAAGGATTTGAGGTGAAAAACCCTCAATACGATGAAGTCTGATGATGATGTTATCATCTTTTAAGCGATTGGCTTGTATTTCAATTTCATTAGCTAAGTTATTTAGGAATGTATTAGGACCAGCTGGTAAAATGACGTCTAATGTCATCTTGCTAGGTTGATTGTTTGTATGGGGACTAACATCACCTTGCATGATATTTATAGCATCCCAGATCTTATTTGACGTGCGAATACTTACGCCGGGGCGGTTGTTTAAAACACGGTCCACCGTTGCTAAGCTAACGCCAGCTTTATCTGCTATATCAGATTGTCGTACCCAAACTTTTTGCATCTAATTACCCTATGAGTGAAAAATCACATCAAAAACTAATCAGTAAACTTTCACTTATTGCAACATTTGTAAAGTATTTTTTCTCAATTCAATGAGCATACTCATTTTTGTGACAATTATATTGTTTATTATCAATAGATTAATAAAATGATTTATTTTTGATGTGTAAATGATTGACATTTGAGGCTTTGCTCGTCAATATTATCTCAAATAATAACGAAGGTTGGGTTAGTTAAATGTATATGGGATTGGATATAGGAACCTCCGCGGTGAAGGCTGTTATCTGTGATGAGGCTCAGATCATTGTGGCACAAGTGGATGTGGCTCTTGAGATCAGTCGCCCGCATCCTTTGTGGTCGGAGCAAAATCCTTCAGATTGGTGGGAGGCGGTATTGCAAGCTTTTGGCGAATTGAAGCGTGATCATGCTGAGATACTTTCTTCTGTGCAGGCAATTGGTATCGCGGGACAAATGCATGGAGCTGTTTTACTAGGTGATACAGGGAAGGTGTTACGCCCGGCAATCCTTTGGAATGATGGCAGAAGTAGCGCGGAATGCGCAGAAATGGAAGCCGCTTGTCCTGACCTGCGGCAGATTTCAGGCAATATTGCTATGCCGGGCTTTACTGCCCCAAAATTACTTTGGGTGAAAAAGAACGAACCTGAAGTTTTTACGAAAGTTGCGAAAATTTTATTGCCAAAAGATTACATACGCTATCGTCTGACAGGGGATTATGTTTCAGAAATGTCGGATGCTGCGGGAACCTTATGGTTGGATGTAGCTAAACGTGATTGGTCCGATACACTTTTAGGCCTGAGCGATTTGAAACGGACCCATATGCCATCCTTAGTAGAAGGAAATGCGATTTCTGGTTATGTACGGGATGATATTGCGGTTGAATACGGTTTGTCGTCACATGTTGCTGTGGCTGGCGGTGCTGGCGATAACGCTGGTGGGGCAGTAGGAATTGGCGCAGTAGAGGCAGGGCGTGCGTTTTTGTCTTTAGGTACTTCTGGGGTTTTGTTTTTAAGCAATGATAAATATTCCCCAAATCCTGCGGATGGCGTGCATGCTTTTTGCCATTGTCTGCCTGATAAATGGCATCAAATGAGCGTAATTTTAAGTGCCGCGAGCTGTTTGGAATGGGTGACAAAGTTAACGGGCGCACTAAATGAAGCCGAATTGTTGGAAGAAGCCGCAAAAGTAAGTGCTGATGCACCTCTAATATTCCTACCTTATCTTTCGGGGGAGCGTACCCCGCATAATGACCCTGATGCAAAAGGTGTCTTTTTTGGGTTAACCCACGATACCAATCGTGGAGCCTTGGCCCGTGCGGTGATTGAAGGTGTCGCTTTTGCTTTTGCGGATGGACTGGATGCCCTAATGGCCACATCGTCGAAGATTGATCATGTTTCTGTCATTGGAGGGGGGGCAAAAAGCGACCTTTGGGGAGAGATCCTCGCTTCCGTTTTAGAGTTAGATTTAAGTTACCATGAAAGCGGTGAAGTTGGGCCTGCTTATGGCGCCGCACGCTTGGCACGCATATGTATAGATCATGTTTCTATTGAACAAATTTGTTCTGCCCCGGCGGTTACGAATGTGATCAAACCGAACGCAGATCATCAAGAAATTTATACCTACAAAAAAGAAAAATATCGTCGCCTTTATAAGGCGCTAAAAAATGAATTTACAGCATAGTGTTTGGAGGAAGTAAGAATGAGTGATTATTTCAAGGATATCGATCAAATTAAATACGAAGG
>CBFCZA010000433.1:0-2194 GCA_965602285.1 uncultured Curvivirga sp.
ATACCAAGACTGCGAGCAAATGTTGCAGATTGAACGGCGATATCTGCCATTGTGTTGGCATCGGGACGATCATGAATTGACGTATCCGCAACGAAGTAAGTGCGCCCGCGTGAAACAATAATCATCAAGCCCATTGGGACTTCACCAGCACGAGGGTCGATTACATTAGACACGCCTTCGAATGTGTCATGGAATGAACGTGTTACACCAGTTACAACCGCGTCGGTTTCGTTAAGCGCCAACATGCAAGAGGCAAAGATATTACGATCTTGATTAACCTTATGTAGGCAATCACGATACATATGACCACTGCGTTGTAGGCGTTTATATAAGAATTCTGCATATTTCTCGTTACGTTGAGAAAGTTTTGCATTTTGAATTTCGATATCAGATCCATCAAGACCTAATTCGTTCATTGTTGCGTGAATTTTTTCTTCACGACCAATAAGAATTGGAATACCGTAACCTGCATTTTTAAAGGATACAGCAGCACGAATGACTCGCTCTTCTTCACCTTCGGCAAACGTAACCCTACGTGGATTGCTTTGAACCTTAGAGAAAATCAAGTTTAACATGCCAGCGGTTGGATCAAGGCGATGTTTCAATTCTTGTAAGTAACGGTCCATATCAATGATTGGTTTTTGTGCTACACCTGAATCCATGGCTGCTTTTGCAACGGCGGCAGGAACGGCAACGATTAAACGTGGGTCGAATGGGGCTGGAATAATATATTCAGAACCATAAACAAGTTTCATACCACCGTAAGCAGCCGCAACTTCATCAGGAACATCTTCACGGGCTAATTCTGCAATTGCACGGGCCGCAGCAATTTTCATATCATCATTGATGGTACTTGCACGTACATCCAAAGCCCCACGGAAAATATAAGGGAAGCCAAGAACGTTATTCACCTGATTTGGAAAGTCAGAACGACCCGTTGCGATAATAGCATCAGCGCGTACAGATTTTACTTCATCTGGTGTGATTTCTGGATCAGGGTTCGCCATCGCAAAGATAATTGGTTTATCGGCCATGTCTTTTACCATGTCCGCAGTTACGGCACCTTTGACAGAAAGGCCGAAGAAGACATCAGCCCCCTTTAGGGCTTCTTTTAAACTGCGGTTTGTTGTTTTAACCGCATGGGCAGATTTCCATTGGTTCATGCCTTCTTCACGGCCTTGGTAAATCACGCCTTTAGAATCGCACATGGTTACGTTATTAGCTGGAATGCCCATGGCTTTCACAAGCTCTACGCAGGCAATGGCCGCTGCGCCAGCACCATTACATACAATCTTGGTGTCTTTAATATCACGCCCGGTAAGATGTAATGAATTTAACAATCCGGCTGCGGCAATGATAGCTGTACCATGTTGATCATCATGAAAAACAGGAATGTCCATCAATTCACGTAAACGCTGCTCAATGATGAAACATTCTGGTGCCTTGATATCTTCAAGGTTGATCCCGCCAAAACTTGGGCCAAGATAGCGCACAGCATTAATGAATTGATCCACATCCTTTGTATCAACTTCAAGATCAATGCCATCTACATCTGCAAAGCGTTTAAAGAGGACCGCCTTACCTTCCATCACAGGTTTAGAGGCCAATGCCCCAATATCACCAAGACCAAGAACAGCTGTACCGTTTGAGATAACAGCAACCATATTTCCTTTGGCTGTGTAGTCATAGGCAAGGGAAGGGTCTTCTTGAATGCGCAAACATGGAACCGCAACACCTGGGGAATAAGCGAGGCTTAAATCACGTTGGGTGGTAAGAGGTTTTGTTGCAGAGATTTCAATTTTCCCTGGGCGCCCTTGTGTATGAAAAATAAGCGCGTCTTCGTCAGTCATCTTTTTATTATCAGCCATTGCCCGTCCAATTAATCTGGTGTCTGCATTTGCAAGAATAGATTCTTCTTTAAAAAAAGAATGTCGCAAATGTTAAATCTACCTGTTGATAACTTACTGATCCCTTTTTGACAAAGCTTCTTAGCAATTAGGCGTAATTTTTTTATAATCCTATTGCCCTTTAACATAAGGTTCTAGCTAGGTTTTGTGACAATTTCATGACAGATTTGAAACTGTTTCCAAAAAATGAGAATGCCAAATTAGAGCTAGGTTAGGAATAGTGATCTGGATTTAGAAAATAGATACAGATAAATTTTGTAAATTTGATGGCAATCTTCTTGTGAGTG
>CBFCZA010000434.1:0-2166 GCA_965602285.1 uncultured Curvivirga sp.
TAGCATTCTTGCAAATGCGAAACAGGCTTTTTCTGTATTTCGTGGATTGACCACCCGTGTTGGCGGTATGAAACGTGCTGTGTCTGCCCTTGGTCGTACTGCAGGGTTTGGACGGTTGGGTGATAGTTTTAAAAAGCTAGGACGCCGCCTGAAAAATACTTTTGGTGGCTTCACTATATTGCGAAGCTTGATGGCGGGTCTTTTAAGTGCTGCAGGTGTCGCATCCGTTGTCACGGGGATAAATCGTTTGGCGGGTTCTGCATCAAAACTTGCTAAGGAATCACGGCTTGTCGGGCAATCGGTAGAAGGTTTTCAGAAGTGGCGATTTGCTGCCCAACAAGCGGCAGGCATGGCGGATGAAGAATTTTCTATAGCCACTAAAACCCTAAATAAAAATATGGGCGAAGCCGCAAATGGCACAGGCGAAGCCGTACAGGTATTTAAGGCCTTAGGTGTTGAGTTGAAGGATGCCGCTGGTAACATGCGTACGCAAGACGATGTGATGCGTGAATTGAATAATAAGTTTCAACAAATTCCTGATGAAGCAACAAAATCTGCGCTTGCCATGAAATTATTTGGTGAGAGTGGCGGTAAAATGGCGTTGTTGCTTCAATCAAGTAATGATGAAATCAAGGATCTGTTCAAACAGGCGGATGCCTATGGGATCATCACTTCAAAGCAAGCAAAAGATGCAGAAGCTTATGATGATGCGCTTGGTCGTATGAACCAAGCCATGTCTGGTTTGGGTAATAGCATTATGAGCAAGCTTCTGCCTCATCTGCAGCCGCTTGTGAATTTCTTCACTGATATTGTGAAGACCCATCGGGAAATGTTATCGACTAAAATATTATCTTTCTTCAAAAGCCTAGAAACATCATTGTTCGGTGTGAAGGTCATTGTTGGTAAGACGGGGGATGTTGTTCGCCGCGGTGGTGTGGATTTTAAACTGTTGGGCCATCAAATTAAAAATATTTTTGTTGGTATCACTGGTTTTATAGATCTTATTGGCGGTTGGAAAGTTGCCCTTGGCGCTGTTTTAGCGTTGATAGGTGCGCCATTTATTGCAGCCTTGGTTTCGATTGGTAGTGCAATCACAGGGGTTGGCTTCGCGATGATGACAACGCCAATCGGTTGGTTTATCGGTGGGGTAGCAGCAATCGCAGCTGGTGGCATTTATCTTTATAAGAATTTTGAACCTATTAAGCGTCTATTTGATGGTTTGTTTGATGGGGTGGTTGAAAAATTCAATGCGGTTAAGGCGGCTTTTAAAGATGGTTTCTTTAAAGGCTTCGTCAAAATGTGGGCGGAATTTAATCCATTTAAGTTGATGTTTGATAGTTTGGGGGGGCTGTTCACATGGTTTCGCTCTGAATTTGGGGGCATGTTGACGGATTTAGTACCTGATTGGGTAAAGGAGCTTGCGGGGTCAGTTTCATCGGTAGGGGATCGTCCAAAAACATCCACACCTATACCAAGATTTATGGGAAGTGATGGTAGCATTACGCCTGCCGCGTCACAAAAACCAATGAAGGGGGCGGTTACCTTTAAATTTGTTAACCCCCCACAAGGCCTTGCGGTTGAACAAGATGAAAATGATGGTTTGGATTTGGTTGGTCTTAATTTCGGGCGTAATCTTGCAAGTAGTTAAAGAGGTTTAAAATTAACGCGATGTTGGATGTATCAGCGGAACATAATTTGGATGATGTTATCGGATATTTTCGAGATTTTGAAAAATATCATGTTCCATTTGCGATGTCGCGTGCGTTAACAAATACGGCCTATCAGGTTAGATCAGCGGTACAAGATGAACTGGATGAACGGTTTGTCCTTAGAAAACCGTGGGTGAAACGTGGTATTCGCGTTGAAAAGGCCACGAAACAACGTCTTGTGGCTTCTGTTTTTACCAAAGATTGGTTTATGGCGGAACAAGAAGAGGGGGCAAATCGTCGTCCTGTTTCTTCTGATTTTATTGCGGTACCTACGAAGGCGTCTAGAAAAGGTGAAAATATCCGTGGTAGGGTGAAGAAAAAAGCTAAAACTTTGATGAAGCAGGCTTCTGCACCGCGGCGTCGTCCTATGAAAAATGGAAAGGCGCGTAAACCGAAAGCTTTTATTGCAGGGGGTAAAGGGCAGAAAATACCAAAAGGTATTTATATTCGAACCAGT
>CBFCZA010000435.1:0-2152 GCA_965602285.1 uncultured Curvivirga sp.
GGCATCTTTGTTAAAGCTTTCACCGCCACGGCCGCAGGAATACAGGTCGCCCCCCCGGCAACCATGAAGCTTAACGCCGCGCCGGGTTGTAATCCGATTTGCATCAATGTATCGGCAAGAGGAATTGATGCATATCCATTCATGTATGCAGGAACGCCGATTAAAGCGGCAAGAGGTATGGCTAATGTGCCAGTATTAGCCAACCATTCCCCGACTGTATCCATTGGTACATTATTGATCAAAATACCTTCGATAAGAAAAGCCACGGACAACCATTTTAATAAGAACCAACCTGTGCTCTTTGCTTCTTTTATGAAATCTTGAACGCGCTTGTTATCGGTCCAGAATTTCCATACAGGCTTATTGTTGTCGGTGATAGGGTTTGTACCACAACTTGAAGTGACTTGTTGGCTTAATGGGTTCTTGAAACCACCCATTGATATGATGAAAGCTGTTAGGAAGCCACCCATGCTACCGATAGCAACGGCAGAGATCGCTTTTGCCGCTGCAAATTCAAAACCAAGAATACCTGTTGTAACAATCATCATTTCAGGATCGATGATAGGGGAGGCCAACCAAAATGCCATAACAGGGGCAAGGGGAACACCAGAAGCCAAAAGGGCTGCGATTAATGGGATGACACCACAACTACAAAAGGGAGAGAAAGCCCCAACGAATGCAGCAATTAATACAGCTTTTCCTGTGTTCGCCCGAAAGGCTTGGCCGATAATACTATCGGCACCTGATGCTTTGATATAGGCGGCAAATGCAATGGAAATAGCCAGATATGGACTTATTTCCCAAATGCTTTGTCCGGTGAACTGCAGGCTGGGGACTAATTGGGAGAAGTCTAAAAAACTTATCATTCCCAAAAGTAAGATAAATCCAATGATCACACGATCAATTGATTTTAAAAACGCAGTAAACTTATTATCTTGCTGATCATTTTGTGGGGCACAACAGTCGCTGGACATGATCTTTCTCCTAAAAATATTCTTCTATGTTATTTATGCCAATGATTGTTATGTGTCTCGGCATCTGCATCACTGCAGCATTCACGGGTAAGAAATCCCACAAGGGCATCCATCTTTTCAAAATTGGCACTGACTTTATGGGTCGTACCTTTTTTTGTTTTTTGAACGAGCCCTACTAATTCTAAATGTTTTAAATGATGCGATAATGTAGATCCGGGGATAGACAAGGCCTCTTGAATTTGACCTACATTGCGCCCATCATGACCGGCACGAACAAGTAGTCGGAATAAATCTAATCTTTTTGGGTTACCCAGTGCATCAAGGCATTCTGCTATTTGTTCGGTTTCTTGCATTACCTTACTCCTTCTGTATTTCTAGTATTATCGAAATAATAGATGATGTCAATCTATTTCGATATTATTCGAAATATACTATTCAGACGTTGTTAAAATAAAAAGGCCCACTGAATAGCGGGCCTTTAAGTATTATCAGGTTTTATTAGATATTAAGCTGAACGGATGTCACGTAAGAATGTTTCTACTTGAGTACGTAGAAGTTCTGCTTGCTCTGATAAGCCAGAGGTAGCCGCAGATACTTGTGATGCGGCAGCACCCGTTTCACTCGCGCCATTCGTAACGTCCGTAATATTTGCACTTACATCACGCGTTCCTGTAGATGCTTGTTCTACATTGCGTGCAATTTCTTGCGTAGCTGCACTTTGTTCTTCAACAGCAGACGCAATACCAGAAGCAATTTCGTTCACTTTTACAATAGAATTACCAATTTCACCAATGGCAACGACTGTTTCTGATGTAGCACTTTGCATCGCCCCAATTTGTCCACCAATTTCTTCGGTCGCTTTGGCTGTTTGGTTTGCAAGGTTTTTAACTTCTGATGCTACAACGGCAAAGCCTTTACCTGCATCGCCAGCGCGTGCAGCTTCGATTGTCGCATTAAGAGCCAGTAGATTGGTTTGATCTGCAATGTCATTAATTAGGTTGATGACCTCACTGATTTTATTTGCAGCATCATTAAGGCCATTTACTTTATCATTGATCGCTTCCGCTTCAGAAACAGCACCTTGTGACATGTCCGCCGATTGTGCAACTTGACGACTAATTTCATGGATGGAGCTTGATAGTTCATCGGCAGCAGTTGATACAGATTCAACGTTGCTT
>CBFCZA010000436.1:0-2148 GCA_965602285.1 uncultured Curvivirga sp.
TCATCGGATATACCTCTGAAAAGATGCCACGTTTCAACAGTATTTCAATATCTGGCTATCATATGCAAGAAGCAGGTTCTACCCTTGTTCAAGAACTTGCCTTCACTATAGCAGATGGTCTTGAATATGTGCGTGCCGCAATTTCCAAAGGCCAAGACGTAGATGCATTTGCCCCACGCCTTAGTTTCTTCTTCTGCATCGGCATGAATTTCTTCATGGAAGTTGCAAAACTTCGTGCGGCCCGTTTCCTTTGGTCTAGCCTTATGCAAAAACATTTTGCCCCTAAAGACCCAAAAAGCTTGATGCTCCGCACTCATTGCCAAACATCCGGCGTATCTTTAACTGAACAAGACCCTTACAATAATGTGATCCGCACCACAGTAGAAGCCATGGCAGCGACACTTGGCGGCACCCAATCTTTACATACAAATGCACTGGACGAGGCCGTAGCCTTACCAACAGACTTCTCTGCCCGCATCGCAAGGAACACCCAATTCGTCCTTCAGGAAGAAACAGGTATTACCAAAACTGTCGATCCATTAGCGGGTAGTTATTATGTGGAAAGCTTAACAGCAAGCATGATTAAAGAGGCCGGTAAGCTTATCGATGAAGTTGAAGAAATAGGCGGCATGACCAAGGCTGTTGAAGCCGGTATGCCTAAGTTAAAAATTGAAGAAGCAGCCGCCCTTAAACAAGCACGTATTGATCGCCAGCAAGAAATCATCGTTGGTGTGAATAAATATCAATTAGATGAACAAGCTGAAATGGACATCTTGAATATTGATAATGATGCTGTACGCATACAGCAAATTGAACGCCTAAAAGCAACTAAAGCCGATCGTGATCAAGCAGCTTGTGATAAAGCACTAGACGCGCTTACAAAAGCCGCGCAAGATAATAGCAGTAATTTGTTAGCCCTATCTGTGGATGCGGCCCGTGCCCGTGCCACTGTTGGAGAGATCACGACTGCTATGGAAAAAATATTCACACGCCATAAAGCCGAAATTCGTTCTATCTCTGGTGTTTATGCTTCTGCATATGAGGGTGATGAAGGTTTCGCAAAAATTCGAAACGATGTCGCTGCTTTTGCTGACGAGCAAGGCCGTCGTCCACGTATGTTAGTGGCGAAGATGGGCCAAGATGGACATGATCGTGGAGCAAAGATTATCGCAACTGCCTTTGCTGATATTGGCTTTGACGTTGATATGGGTCCCCTATTCCAAACACCAGAAGAAGCCGCACAACAAGCCATTGAAGCAGATGTGCATGTGGTCGGTGTCTCCTCACAAGCAGCAGGTCACAAAACACTCGTTCCTGCCATGATTAAGGAATTAAAATCACAAGGCGCCAATGACATCCTTGTCGTGTGTGGCGGCGTCATTCCGGCGCAAGATTATGGCTTCCTTAAAGAAGCAGGCGTTTCTGCAATCTATGGGCCTGGTACAAATATTCCTGCTGCAGCTGCTGAAATCATGGAATTGATCAGAGGGTAAGTTCTTCCCCATCATTCTAAAAAAGGCGAATGGAATAAATTTCATTCGCCTTTTCCTTATTGCTATAGTGGACTTTCAGTCAAAGGCTAAGTAGATTTATCTGATGAAATTTAAAAATCTATACAAATCGATCATCGCCTTTCCTCTCCTCATTCTCCCTCTAGGGACTCAAGCCGCATATGCTGACTATTTCGTCATTGATACGGCGTTAGGTCATGCCTTCATCGAATTTAAGGTGAAACATCTAGGTTTTAGCTGGCTATCAGGTCGATTTAATGATTTTAAAGGCGACTTCAGCTTTTCTGAAGATAACCCTAATGATGCCCAAGTCCATGTGGTCATTGAAACGGATAGTATAGATTCAAACCATTCATTGCGTGACAAGCATTTACGAAATGAAGATTATTTAGACACAGGGAACTTCCCAACCGCTACCTTCAAAAGCACAATGTTCGACTATGCTGGCGATGGTAAAGGGCAATTGCATGGTAACTTCACCCTCCACGAAGTCACAAACCCCATTGTCATTAAGGTGTCCCACATTGGACAAGGCCGCGACCCATGGGGTAACTTCCGTTCAGGTTTCGAAGGTTGGACACACATTAACCTCAAAGATTATGGCTATGACTTTGAAGAAAACCTCGGCCGACACTCC
>CBFCZA010000437.1:0-2142 GCA_965602285.1 uncultured Curvivirga sp.
CTACCAGTGGCAAGATATTGGTGTTAGGGGAAGACCTTGAAACATCGAAAGCTAAGAAACTACGCAGTAGGATTGGGTTCTTACCTGAATCCATTGCCTTTGAACAGGCTATGACTGGTCGAGAGATTTTAAATTTCTTTGCCCGATTAAAAGGGGAGGATATTAAAAATAACCAAGCCCTTTTTGAATTGGTGGGCTTAGACCATGCGATAGATAAAAAGGTTAAAACATATTCGAAAGGCATGAGGCAACGATTAGGCCTCGCCCAAGCTCTTATCGGTGACCCAGAGATTTTATTTCTCGATGAACCAACCTCTGGATTAGATCCTGCAGCCCAAATTCATTTTTACGAAATTGTCAAAGATTTGAAATCCAAAGGCGCAAGTATCCTCATCTGCTCTCATGCCCTAACAGAATTAGAGGCCCAAGCTGACTTGGTTGCCATGATGAATTCTGGCCGATTGATGGCATGTGGAACCATGGCTGAATTACGTGCAAAGGCCGATATGCCCACACAAGTGCGTATCAGTGTTAAGGCAGGGCGCGCCCCCATCGTTGCTGAACAATTATCAGATTTTGGTGAAGCTGTTCATGTGAATGGTAGTCATGTGGAACTTGCGATCGCCAGCAAAGGTAAAATGCCTATCCTAAAACAAGTAAGTCACCTAGACGAAGATGTTTTAGATGTGGATGTGCATGCACCTTCGTTAGATAAATTATACGCAGCCTTCTGCCAACGGGAGGAATTGAAATGATACGTACCATTTACATCATTGCCCAAAAAGAGATCCAAGATGGCCTCCGAAATCGTTGGGTATTAGCCACCAGCCTGTTGCTCGCGGCCTTATCGCTAAGTTTAGCTTTCTTGGGATCTAGTCCTGTAGGCGAAGTAGATGCCTCTAGGCTTTCTATTACAATTGTCAGTCTTTCTAATCTTTCTATATTCTTAGGCCCACTTATCGCCTTGATGCTTTCCTATGATGCGATTGTAGGAGATATTGAACGTGGAACAATGTTGTTGGTGTTGACCTATCCTGTCAGTCGCTGGGAGTTGATTCTAGGGAAATTCATGGGGCACCTTTCCCTAATCGCGCTTTCTATCATCATTGGCTATGGCATTGCAGGTTTGGCTATTGGATTAACCGAAGGTGCTATCACCTTTGAAGAGTGGAAAGCTTATCTAGCTCTTATTCTCTCTTCTATCATGTTGGGTGGGGCCTTTATTGCCATTGGATATTTGATCAGCGTCTTGGTCACAGAACGTGCTACAGCTGCAGGTATAGCTGTGGGTGTTTGGCTGTTATTTGTATTGCTATATGACATGGCATTACTAGGGATCATCGTTGCTGATCAGGGTAAAACAATTGATGCGGGCCTATTCAATTTCTTATTGATGAGCAATCCTGCAGATGCCTTTCGAATATTTAATTTAACAGGCTTTGACCAAAGCGCGAATTTAGCAGGAATGGCCGCAGTTGCAGGTAATGCCATGATGCCCCTTTATATACCATTGCTGGCCTTATTATTTTGGACGATTTCCCCTTTGCTCATTGCCGGCTCTCTCTTCTCTAAGAAGGAGATTTAAAATGCGACGTTTAAAAGTTATCTTTTTATGTGTTTTATGCGCTGGATTATTGAGCGCATGTTTTGAAAAGGAAGCGTTAGAAATCCCCAACCCTATCGAATTATCTGTAGATAAAAACGGATATTTTTGCGGAATGACATTGGTGGGGCATCCCGGACCAAAAGCCCAAATACATGTGGAAGGTCAAGATGCCCCTCTTTGGTTTGCACAGGTGCGTGATATGTTTGGCTTCATCATGTTGCCGGGAGAATCGCAAAAAGTTACCGCCCTTTATGTAACCGATATGGCAAATAATAAGGATTGGGACGATACAAATAACGGCCCATGGATTGACCCGCGAAATGCATGGTTTGTGATTGATAGTATTAAAAAGGGAGGTATGGGCGTTCTGGAAGTCGTACCTTTTTCAATTAAAGAAGATGCCACTATTTTTGTTAATAAATATGGCGGTGAAGTGTTGGCCTTCAATGAAGTCCCATCAGAATATATTTTTAATACCGAAAATAATTAAGCGTTAAGAGATAAGGAGCTCCACATGAAAGATCAAATTGGCCGCC
>CBFCZA010000438.1:0-2119 GCA_965602285.1 uncultured Curvivirga sp.
GGCGGTTGCGCAAGCCTGTCTTGATATGATTGACCTCAAACGCAAATTTGGACTTTTCCCACGATGAGCAAAGATAAAAAAGAACTCTCCGGCAAGGCGAAACGTCTACGTGCTGCAAGATTAGCAGCCGTTCAAGCCCTTTATGATATTGAACTTTCGAAGCATACTTTGAACCGTGTTTTAGGTGATTTTGCTCATCGCGGTGGTACTGCTGAATTGGAAGAACAAGAAATTGCGGCTGATTCTGATCTGTTCCATGATATTTTACGTGGTGTGGATTCCCGTAAAGAAGATTTAGATCGCATCTTAAATAATGTAATGTCCAATCGGAAGATTGAGCGTTTAGAAACAGTTATGCGTGGATTGTTACGTTGTGGTGCATATGAAATCATTGGACGTGGTGATATTGATGCCCCTGTAAGCATTAGCGAGTATGTAACGATTGCCACTTCATTCTTTGATGGTTCGGAACCTTCTTTTGTAAATGGTGTTCTTGATAAGGTTGCGCGCACCGTCGACAATTTTGATTTTGAAGAAGAGCCTGAAGTCGAACCAGATGGTGATATTTTAGATGCGCCTGATCCTGTAGCAGAAGATTAATTCAAAGGTCATATCTACTATGACAAAAAGCAACGAATTTGATAGAATTAAATGTTTTATTGAGCCCCTGACACGCAAAATGTCAGGGGCCTTTGCTTTGCAAGATGATGCTGCTGAATTGGATGTTCAAAATATTGATAACCTTATCGTAACGACAGATACCATTGTCGAAGGGATTCATTTTTTAGGAACAGAAACTCCGGCTAGTATTGCTAGAAAGCTTTTGTCCGTAAATGTTTCTGACCTCGCTGCAAAAGGTGCCCAACCTTATGCCTATTCACTATCACTTGGCCTTCCTTCCCAAATTGAGGACCAATGGCTAGAGGGATTTTTCTCTGGTCTTTTAGGTGCGCAAAATCAATATGGGATAAACTTAATTGGTGGTGATAGTGTCACCGTACCTGATTTGATTGTTCTAACGATCACAGCCATGGGCATTAACCCTGACGGTGGTATGATTAAACGTTCTGGAGCTGCTGTTGGGGATTTAATCTATGTGACAGGTACAATTGGTGACGGGGCACTTGGTCTATTAGCATCGCAAGGGAAGATAAATTCAAACTTTCTTGAAAATGCTTATATGGAACCTGTTGCAAGAATTGATTTTATAGAGGTTATAAAAAAGTTTGCCAGTGCCTCCATGGATATTTCTGACGGTCTTGTTGGAGATTGCCTTAAATTGGTGACTTCTTCAAATGTTTCAGCCCATCTTTATCAAGAAAATATTCCATTATCAGAGGATGCTTCGTTTCATATTAAGCAAGATCAAAGTTTACTTAAGGTCGCTTTGACAGGTGGGGATGATTACCAACTACTTTTCACCGTACCAGAAGGCCGAAATGAGGAGCTAATGTTATATTGTATAGAGAATCAGCTATCTTTGACTACCATAGGGAATATAGTTGAAAAAACGTCTCAAGGGGTGGTTGTCTTTGATCGAATGGGGCAAAGCTTAACTTTTGATCAATTAAGCTTTAGTCATACTTGACGAAACTATCGCCGCATGTGCATTACTATATTATCTTAAAATTCTAATAGTTAGCTATAATGAAAAAAGTAATCATCATATTTATTGTTTTATTATTACTCGGTGGCGGTGGTGCTGGGGGGTATTATTACATGTTTATGATGGAGCCCGCGGAAGCACCGCCACCACCTCCGCCTCCGCCTCCCGTTTTCTTGTCTGGTTTAGGCGGCTTAACGGTTCCTGTTATTCGGAATGGACAAGTCGTCAAATTCATATTATTGAATGTGACGATAGAATTAGAAGATCAAATGTATACTGATCTAGCAACCAGTTATATTCCGAAAATTCAAGATCAATTTCTACGTTCTACCCATGCATATTTTGCAGGTACACCTATAGAACAACCAATCAATGTTAGGGCTATTACAAAACGCCTTAAACGAATAGCAATAAAGACCTTGGGAACCAAAGTCGTTAAAGACGTTTTTGTTGAAGGCGTTTTTGAAAGAAAAGGTAGTTAAATGTCCGATACGAATGTGGATCAAGTTAGTG
>CBFCZA010000439.1:0-2115 GCA_965602285.1 uncultured Curvivirga sp.
GCAGACGCAACAACTTTAACCGAGGCAGGTTATGTTGGCGAAGATGTTGAAAATATCATTTTGAAGTTATTACAGTCTGCTGATTATAATGTTGAGCGTGCACAGCGTGGCATCGTTTATATTGATGAAGTTGATAAAATCAGCCGTAAGTCTGATAACCCATCGATTACACGCGATGTATCGGGTGAAGGTGTCCAACAAGCGTTACTTAAAATTATGGAAGGCACAGTTGCTTCTGTTCCTCCTCAAGGTGGACGCAAACATCCTCAACAAGAATTTTTGCAAGTAGACACAACAAATATATTATTTATTTGTGGTGGCGCTTTTGCTGGCCTTGATAAAATCATAGCAAGCCGTGGTAAAGGTTCATCTATTGGTTTTGGTGCCGATGTTAAGAAAGAAGATGATCGCAAAATTGGCGAACTTCTACGTGATATTGAACCAGAAGACCTATTAAAATTTGGATTAATCCCTGAATTTGTAGGTCGCGTTCCAATGATTGCAACGCTTACAGACCTTGATGAAGATGCATTGGTTGAAATTCTAACACAGCCACGAAATGCTTTATTAAAGCAATACCAACGTCTTTTCGAAATGGAGACTATTGAGCTTGAGTTTACTGAAGATGCTGTGCGTGCTGTTGCACGTAAAGCTATTGAGCGTAAAACTGGGGCACGTGGGCTTCGTTCTATTATGGAAGGTATTTTATTAGATTCTATGTATGACCTTCCATCATTAGAAGGTGTAGAAAAAATAGTATTTAATAAAGAGGTTATTGATAATAAGGCCGACCCTCTCCATATCTATGCTGAACGCCAAGAAGAAATCGAAAGCAGCGCCTGATTTCCATACGTTAGGGCTCGCCATTTTATGGGGGCTCTAACTAAATCATTTAAGATGGCTTTGTTGCGATTTAATTGATGGATATACAGGACTAATAGACAGTCTATTTTGCCTTTTTTAGGGAAATACCTGTTGTATAAATGAAAGGTCATAGCATGATTGAAACATCAAAAGCTGCGCTTTACCCTATATTGCCACTACGTGATATCGTAGTATTCCCACATATGATTGTTCCCCTTTTTGTAGGTAGAGAAAAATCTATCCGCGCACTTGAAGATGTGATGCAAGAAGATAAACAAATTCTTCTAGCTACACAGAAAAATGCAAGTGTAGATGATCCTTCTACAGATGATATTTTTGAAATCGGTACCGTTGGAACTATTCTTCAACTTCTAAAACTTCCTGATGGAACAGTTAAGGTTCTTGTTGAAGGTCAGCACCGTGTAAAAATTGAAAGCTTTTCCGATAACCCGGAATTCTTCCAAGCATATGCTGGGGAAATAGAAGCAGGGGAAGAAGATGCAAATGAAGTAGAAGCCTTATCTCGTGCAGCAATTGGTCAATTTGAACAATATGTTAAGCTGAATAAGAAAATTCCAGCAGAAATCGTTAATACGGTTAATCAAATTGAAGACCCGTCTAAACTTGCAGATACGATTGCTCAACATTTAGCATTAAAAATATCTGAAAAGCAGGATATTTTAGAACTTCATTCAATAGTAGAGCGTTTAGAGAAAGTTTTTGCCTTCATGGAAGGCGAAATCAGTGTGATGCAGGTTGAAAAGAAGATTCGAAGCCGTGTGAAACGCCAAATGGAAAAAACACAACGCGAGTATTATTTGAACGAGCAAATGAAAGCTATTCAAAAAGAACTTGGCGATGGTGATGATGGTAAAGATGAGTTAGGTGAACTAGAAGAAGCGCTTAATAAACTTAAGCTTCCCAAAGAAGCTCGTGAAAAAACCAATGCGGAACTTAAAAAACTTAAAAGCATGAGCCCTATGTCGGCTGAAGCGACGGTAGTTCGTAATTACCTTGAATGGATCGTCTCCATTCCATGGAAAAAACGCAGTAAAGTTAAAAAAGATTTAAATGCGGCCAAGGCTATTTTAGATCAAGACCATTATGGTTTGGAAAAGGTCAAAGATAGAATTCTTGAATATCTTGCAGTTCAAACACGTATGCGCAAAGTAAAAGGGCCTATCTTATGCTTAGTTGGTCCACCGGGAGTCGGTAAAACGTCTTTAGGTAAATCCATTGCTAGGGCTACGA
>CBFCZA010000440.1:0-2115 GCA_965602285.1 uncultured Curvivirga sp.
GAAATTTTGAGAAAATTCATCCCCAAATCCTACTCCCCCCTAAAAGAAGCTAAATCAACTGGAAAAATATCAAACGAAAAAGAATTAACAGCAATCATAAAAACAATCTTAAAACAAAATGGGTTATTGAAACCCATGTCCATGCGGATCACATTTCTGCTGCCCCTTATTTAAAAGGTAAGCTAGGCGCACAAACAGCCATTGGTAACAATGTCCCTGTGATCCAAGAAGTATTTGCAGGCATCTTCAATGCGGAAGCTGCTTTCGCTAAAGATGGTAGCCAATTTGATGTCTTATTTGGCGAAGACACAATTGTTGAAATCGGATCTATCAAAGGTACTGTCATGCACACACCGGGTCACACACCTGCTTGTATGACATTGGTATTTGGTGATGCCGCATTTGTCGGTGACACATTATTCATGCCTGATTTTGGTACAGCACGTTGTGATTTCCCCGGCGGTGATGCAACAGTTCTCTATCAATCCGTTCAAAAGATTTTAACGTTGCCTGATGATACACGTGTTTTTACTGGCCATGATTACAAGGCAGAAAACAGAGATGTTTATGCATGGGAAAGCACAGTAGAAGAACAGCGCAGCAAAAACATACATATTGCAAATAAATCGTCTGATGAATTTGTAGCCATGCGTGAAGCACGTGATAGTGAACTAGATTTACCGCGCCTTATCTTACCATCAGTACAGGTAAATATGCGCGCAGGCGATATGCCACCAGCAGAAGACAATGGGCATAGCTATATAAAAACACCCATAAATATGCTGTAGTGTTATTAAATTAAACAACTACCTTAAAAATATACAACTTATACAAAATAGGATGAGATCATGACAGGATTTGAAACAGATTGGTTATATGGATTAATAGGGGGCCTGATGATTGGTTCAGCTTCCGCATTTTATCTTTTCTTTAATGGACGCGTTGCAGGCATCAGTGGTATTCTTGGTGGCTTCCTAAGCAACCCAGCTTCTGGTTTTCAATCGACAGGTTTAGCATTTTTAGTAGGCCTTATTGCTGCGCCTGCGATTTTCGTGAACACAATGTTTGATGTATCTATCACCATCACAGACAATCTTGCCCTTATTATACTAGGCGGCTTGCTTGTTGGTTTTGGCACGCGCCTTGGCAGTGGTTGCACCAGTGGTCATGGCGTATGTGGAATGTCACGCCTATCTGTTCGTTCGATCACCGCAACATGCACATTCATGCTTTTTGCTGGTATTACTGTATTTGTCACTCGCCATTTGATGGGACTATAAAAATGAAAAATCTTACAAGCCTAATCAGTGGTATAATTTTTGGCCTAGGCCTTACAGTTTCTGGCATGGTTAACCCGGCCAAAGTCATCGGTTTCTTAGATGTTGCAGGCGCTTGGGATCCAACACTTATCTTCGTTATGGGTGGCGCGATGATCCCAATGTTTATCGCATGGGCCTTCTCAAAGAAAATGAGTGCTCCAGTAGCAGAAAGCGAATTCAAGCTACCTACTTTAGGCAGCATTGATAAAAAGCTTGTTACAGGTGCTGCGACTTTCGGTATCGGTTGGGGCCTTGTTGGTATTTGTCCAGGACCAGGCCTTGCCGCAGTTACATTTGGTGAAACTGGTGTTGTTATCTTTGTTGCAGCAATGATCGCTGGAATGGCTATCTTCAAGATCTTCCAATCGTCAAAAGCAGCATAATAAGTAGATAATCTATAATAAAGGATATCCAAAATGGAATGGACCTATATTTCGGATGACTATGCTGTATCAGCCCAAATTCAAGTAGCTGATATTCCAGAGATCGTCGCAGAAGGTTTTAAGTCGGTCATCAACAATCGTCCTGACGGTGAAGATAGTGGGCAACCACTATCTGCTGTTATTCAAGCTGCCTTGGAAGAGGCTGGATTGAAAACTGCATATAACCCTGTAAACCCGACAGGTTTAACACCTGATAACTTAGAAGCGATCCGCGATCACATTGCATCACTTCCAAAACCAATATTAGCGTTCTGCCGTACTGGTAACCGCTCAACCATACTTTATAAAAACATCTGATTTATAAAGTGATTTAGGATAAACGATGAGACCTTGGCAGAAATATTTTCCTATTC
>CBFCZA010000441.1:0-2085 GCA_965602285.1 uncultured Curvivirga sp.
AAGGTGATTAGTTATAAAAATTTGTAAAAGGGTTTGTTACAAAAGGTGATGATGGGGATCTGGCCTTTTACCATTTGGGTTTAGTTTTAAGGGATATAAAATTGAGGCTATTGGGCCTAAAAAAACCGACCTGCAATTTAATTAGATTTTTATCAGTTAGCTGTCTGATGACATTAGGATTGTTGGTTTATTTTGACCTGTCCTATTGGGGGGTATCAATTATTTTCATTTGTTATATTGTTTATTTTTCCTATTTATTATTTTTAGTGAAAAATTTGGGAACAGGGCAATTATTGAGCAAGAAAAGGAAAGCGTGGGCCTATCTAAATTATGCATCGATGAGTCATTATTACCTTTTGGTTATTGCATTTGGTGCTCAATTATTTATTCATATTCACAGTTATGAGCATAGTTCTTCTGATGCTAATGACCTTATAATCATCTTCATTTGCACTTATGTATTTTTTGTGAACTTAAAAACCACCATTACTATTTTAATATATCGATAAAGTTTTAAGATACTTCTAGCGATGCTTGTTCTAGCCAGAAATGTGACTTCTCCATGTCACTATGCTCTTTTTCTTCTAATTCTGCCATTAGGCGACAAAGGCGAGGGGGAGGGGTTTTATGTTCAGCCGTAGATGTTGCATCGATAAGCGGTGTTAACTGCTTTCTTGCTTCCCCCCAAAGGTCTGCATCTATTGCGGTGCGAGCCATAGCATAGCGGCTCTCAAAGTCGTCTGAATTATTTTGAATAAGCTTTTGTAACCGCTTCATTTGGTCTAATGGGGCGATGTTTTCTTCTAAATCTTTATAAGCATAAGCAAGGGCCGCATTTGGGGAGATTTTCCAAGCATCTTCAATGGCTTTTTCAGCTTTACGTGTTTTTCCCATAGCAGAGAGAATACGAGCCATTAAAGTCACTGCAGGGGCCAATGATCCATCTAACTTAACAGATTTTTTAATCAAGTTCAGGGCGATGTCTTGATCCCCATTGTCACGTGCAATACGGGCCTTTTCTAAATACAGTTCCGCTTGACGTTTTTTACCTTCTTCTACTGGGATTGCCTTAACTCTAAGGGCTTCTTCGATGGTTTTAAGGGCACCATCCCAATCTTTAACATCTTCTTGAAGGTCCAGTAATTCGGTTAATACCCATGGTGTGTCTGGGCGAAGATCATGTGCCTTTTGTGCAAGCTGCAAAGCAGCGGTTTGATTACCTTCTTTTGCGGCTTGCATCATCAAGCCACGAACACCAAGAAAGGCTGCTTGTGGGTGGTCAAGCATGGCTTCAAAATAATTCGTTGCGGCCTTCTCGTCTCCATTAAGCTGTGCAGATTGCGCAGAAAGCAACATGGTCAATGGCGGATCATTTAGAAGGTTATTAGCCTTCTTTGATTGGCGTTGGGCTTCTAACCTATCACCAGCTGCAACAGCTACGAGGCCTTGGGTAAGGGCCTTATATCCTTTTTCACGTCGTGATAAGGCACGACCTTGTTGGAATTGTTTCGGGGCGCGTCGAATAGAACGAATAAGTAATAGTGTCCAATATAAAATGGCTACGAGCAAGATAAGACCTAAGATCATAACGCCGATAGGAGCATCTAATCGCCAACCTTGCCATTCTAAGGACAGGATCCCCGGTTGTTCTGCTAACCAGTATCCTGCCGCAGCAATTAGGGCTATTTTAACAAGGAGGATTAAGCCGCGGATCATTGGCTTTCTCCTGCTGAGTTAGCAGAATTTTGGGATAATATTAAGTCACTTGCCCCTTGGCGTAAGCGTGTAATGTTTACTTCAGCACGTTGAAGGATATTAGCCTTACTTAACCAGTCATTCACATCACTACGATCTGTTTTCAAAGGGGATAAAATCTTGATTGCTTCGGTAAGGTTACCTCGTGATAATGCATTTTCAGCTTGGCTTAATGGGGGAAGGTTGTCCCCATCCCCAACACGTCGAATAGAGACGAGGCCCTGTAAATTGTTCAAGGTAGCATCAATCCATTGATTGGATTTCGCATTTGTCACTGCTGCTTGTGGGCGCGAAGCGATCGTTTCAAATTCTTTCTCTAATTGTCGAAGG
>CBFCZA010000442.1:0-2084 GCA_965602285.1 uncultured Curvivirga sp.
ATGAAAGAGTTGGATGAATTGATCAATCAGCAAACGGTATCTGGAACTCGCTATAATGATGTGATCCAAAAAGAAATCGATACCGAAGAATTTTAGGTTCTTTCTGTGGGTTCTTAAAATATTTAAATGGTCGAAAGGTATTTACCTTTCGGCCATTTTGGTTGTATGAAGGTTTAAAAACGGCCTATTGATGCATTTTAATATAGCCTAATAATGGATCTAAACTATTGGGTTCATTGTTCAGTTCCCGCCGTGCAAATTCAACAGCAACAATTTCATGGTCTGTCATGACTTGAATAATGCTTTTATCTTCTGTGGGCGCCAGATTTTTCAAGTTTAGGAAATCATCAATATAGGATGGATAATGGTCATTCATATGAATGACGAAGCCATTCCAATCATAGTGGCGATCGTCGGATGCTTGTTGAAGGCCTATTTCGTGTAGGGCTTTTGTGGAGGCGGGCTTTAAGTTGTATTTTTTAATCAAAGGTTCAGTGACCTTTGCTGTACAGGATTCTATTTCAGCTAATAAATTAAATTTCTCTATTTCATCAGAATTGTCTCGATAAGTAGATAGTTCTTTGAAATATACCGCTCCAGAAACTTCTTCTTCGTAATATTGAAGAAGAAGATCTAGATATTCTGAAGAGGCATTGTTCATAACCAAAACCTTAGATCTGTATTTTAATTTACAACCACATAAAATTTACGCACGAATTCTGTTGTACGCCAGCCACATATTGTTCCTTCAGGAACAAAAAAGGCGTCTCCTGCTTTGACATGGAATTCATCATTATTCTCGTCAATTAATGTGATGGAACCTTCTAGAAGGTAAACGAATTCGTTGCAGGGGAATGGGCGTATTTCAGATGTGAATGGTTCACTATCCCAAGTGCCTGAATGGAATCTTCCTTGGGTATCTGAATAGCAATTACTTTTTCTTTGAACTGGTTTTGGTCCTTCAATAACGAAAGGATCGGTAACATCCTTAACTTCCATTTCAGCATCTGCTTGTGGCTTAATGATGCCTTCGAATGCAGGTTCTGCTGGCATAGACTCATTTGGATGATCAGAAATAACGAAGAATTTCTTCAAATATTCTGGTTGTTGCCATTGGCAATCATAGCCCTTAGGAACGACGAAGGCCTCGCCGGCTTTTACATTCTCTAGGGCACCAGTTTTATTATTCTTAATATTTACCTGACCTTCAAGAATCCACATGAATTCATCACAAGCATAAAGACCACCCGCTTCTACCATTTCTGTTGTGTCCCATACGCCAAGAATAAGGCCAATATCTTCATTTTCATAATAAACATGGGTATGTTGGGTTGGTAGATCAGATGCAAAACCTTCTGGGCTCAATTCATCTGGAGTAGTGCCAAAGCCTTCAGGATTCTGATTTAAAATGACAATTTTCTTCTCTGACATGTTTATTTCCTTAGTAAGTGTATGAAACCGTTATGTTTATCATAATATATTGACTGACTAGTCAGATAGTATTATTTCTTTGCATTATAAAGCAATAAGATTTTAACTATTGTTAATTAAATTCTTGCCCTAGACAATGATAGGATATGAACCATGAGCCGTGATCCACGTTATGACATTCTGTTTGAACCCGTTCAAATCGGACCTGTGAAAACGAAAAACAGATTTTACCAAGTACCACATTGTAATGGTATGGGGCATCAATATCCATCTAGCATGGCTGAAATGCGTGGGATTAAAGCAGAAGGCGGCTGGGGTGTCGTTTGCACAGAAGAAACCGAAATTCACCATTCTTCTGAACATAGCCCCGTGATTGAAGGGCGTTTGTGGGATGATAGGGATATCCCTACATTCCAACGTATGACTGACAAGATACATGAACATGATGGGCTGGCTGGCATTCAACTTGCCTATACAGGTTTTGTAACCCCTAATCATTATAGTCGTGAAATTCCACTTGCCCCAAGTATCATGCCTGTTGAAGGATCTATTCCTATACAAGCACGTGCAATGGATAAGGCAGATATTAAGGCCTTACGTCAATGGCATGTGAATGCTGCCCTTCGTGCGAAGAAGGCTGGTTTTGACATTCT
>CBFCZA010000443.1:0-2060 GCA_965602285.1 uncultured Curvivirga sp.
CATGGTCGATATGTCAGCGACGCTGTTACACCATGGCCATATTAGATTACTCAAAAAAGCTTATGACATTGGGCATGTTGTCATAGGTCTTACCTCAGATCACGATCTGAAATTAATCAAGGATATTGAAACCGAACTTTGTTTTGATCAACGCAAAGAACTATTAGAAGCAATTCGTTTTGTGGATGAAGTGGTTGAGACGCCATGGGTCATTACTGATGAAATTCTCAATGAATATAAGATCGACTTTTTAGTACATGGCGATGACAATCAAAACCCCGTTTCCCAAGACAAGCTTATTATTTTTCCCCGCACGAAAGGTGTGAGTAGCACGAGCATTCGTTTCGACGCATTTAAAAACAATAAAAAGTAATTTTTTCACCTTTCGTATGGCTTATTTGCCTTCGTTAATTCCTTGACCGCATTGAATTTTCCATGCAAATTACTATCACAATGCGAGGGATTTTCTATTGTAAAGAGGGGCACAGACATAGTGAATTACTTAGATGAGCTGCAATAAAAAACCTAAGGCGACGGATCAAATTGTAAAGGAAGATATTGCGATTATTGGCATAGGCTGTCGATATCCGGGAGATGCAAATACACCTGAACAATTATGGCAGATGCTTGAAGCAAAAAAGGATGGGTTTTGTCCAATCCCACCAAACCGGTGGTCTGCAGAAAAATTTGTAGACCCTCAAAGTTCACATCCCGGCAGCATGATGACACAAGAAGCTGCTTTTTTAGATGATAAGCACATCTATGAAATTGACGCGGATTTCTTTAACTATTCTCCACGCGAAGCCCCAACTGTTGACCCTCAACAAAGAATACTCCATGAAGTTTTTTGGGAATGTCTTGAGGATGCGAAACAGCGCCCTAAAAACCTAAAAAAATCCAAAACTGGTGTGTATATCGGTGCTTTCACCGTAGACAATATGCTATTTAGAAGCACGACAGAGAGTTTGGATATGATCGATTCTCAATCGGCCTATTCATCCACCTTTACTATGTTAGCGAATAGACTCTCACATTTTTTCGATTTTACAGGACCCTCCCTAACCATAGATACAGCCTGCTCTTCCTCGCTAGTGGCACTAAATTATGCATGTCAGGACTTATGGAACGGTAACACCGATCAAGCGATGATTGGGGGCGTCAATGCCATGGCTTATCCAGCCAACACAATCGTTATGTCGACTGGAGGATTTTTATCACCTGATAGTCGTTCCCAAACTTTTGATGCAAAGGCCAACGGATATGCACGCGGCGAAGGTGCAGGTGCTATTTTTCTTAAACCCTTATCTAAAGCCATTGCCGACGGGGATGAAATCTATGCTGTCGTTAAAGGGTGCGGTGTTAATCAAGATGGAAAAACAGATGGTATATCTGTTCCTAATGGGGGCGCACAAGAAACCTTGATCAATCGAGTTTTCGATGAATTCGAACTTGAACGTGAAAATGTCGTCTGCATCGAAGCGCACGGTACAGGCACGGCAGTTGGAGACCCAACAGAAATTCACGCATTATCTCGTGCATTAGGTAACAGAGATAAAGAAGCCTTCCGTCTGCTTTCCTCCATCAAAGGGAATATTGGACATCAAGAAGGAGGCGCCGGCCTTGCAGGCTTGATAAAAGGCGCCATCACCTTAAAGAAAAACGCGCTGCCCCCTCAAGCTAACTTCAGCGAACTGAACCCAAAGCTTGGCGTTCACGAGGCACGCTTGAAGATCCCTACAACCTTAGAAAACCTTCCTCAATGTGAAGGTCAAAAACTGGTTTGTGTAAATTCCTTTGGATATGGCGGCACCAATGGGCATATAGTTTTAGGGCAATGGAGTGGAGCAGAAGAAGAAAGCCAGAAAGACCTGTCTCAAAACACAGAAGAACCTTATATAATCCTTCCTTTTTCTGCCAATGATGAGAACGCATTAAACATCCGTGCACATCAAGTAAGCTCTTTGATTGCTAATCAAGATGCGGCCCTTCTACCAGATATTTCAAACTACCTGAAAAACAAACTCGAACCTCTTGCTTTTCGTGCGGCAAGTTTTGGGGAA
>CBFCZA010000444.1:0-2054 GCA_965602285.1 uncultured Curvivirga sp.
CTTCACCATGAAGATTTCCGTTTTTATAATGAGCTTGCAGTTCCAAAACTCCATTCTTATACCAACCTTTTACCTCGCCATGAAGACTTCCATCTTTAAAGTTCATTTCTTTCTGCCTTTTTCCAGATGGATGCCAGCTTAAACACGCCCCATTTTCCTTACCATTCACATAATTGCACTTATCAATAACCATTCCATCAACTGATGTAATAGAGGGGCCATGCAGTTTACCCCGTTCATTTTCGCAACCCTGAATATTTGATTTCTTACCTTCAATTATCCTAACCCCAGCCACCTCTTTTGAGCCAACAGGGCATGTGATTCCATCACTGGCGTTTACATTAACTGACAACATTATTAACAAAAAAGTAATTTCTTTTTGCATGATGCTCATCCCATTGTCATATAACTATAATTTGAGGGTCTAAAACGCCATTTTTCTTTAGGCTTTTTTTGATAAATATTTGTGCTTGCTTTAAATGTCCGCTTTGGGTCGTTAGCGGACATACATACCTAAATCATCAATCTAACTCAATGCACCGCACATTCTTGTTGTTCTAATATTTCTTCTCTAATTATCTTAACGTCTTTGTGTGCTGACGCACCAAGACGTACGCGGTGTCCTTGTGCATCCAATATTGTAATTTCAATTTATTCGCCGGATGGCGTTTCGATTAATAGGGCTTCACCTATTCGGCGAGTGAGTACGAGCATGACTGTCTCCTTACAGTGGACTATTGCTCGCTATAATAACTACGCCGCTGGTATATAAGTATCAGCCGTTATCTACAGGTTCTGTGAGTCGTTGCTTACAAAAGTGAGCGCAGTTAAGGATGCCGTTGAAAGACGCTGCTATGACATTTTGGACAAGGAGGGATGTGCCCGGTTTTATGGAAGTGCAATTCTTTACCGCATTCTTTGCAGACTAATGTGCCGATCCCAACAATTTCGCCTGTATGCCATTCACCAACAGCGGTGGCTTGGCGTTCGAGTTGTTTTAATTCCAGCGTGGTTTGGTCGGCGAGTTGGGTGAATGCCTCTAGCGCACGTGCTTCAATTTGCTCAACATCAAAGCGAAACCAGTCTTTGATTTCATCACCGTTATCGTCCATCCATTGTGCGGCAGCCTTAATATCACGGCGTAGATAGTCACTGATGGCGTCGATCTCTTCACGACCCAGTTCCTCAAGGGCTGCAGCCTGTTCGAGCCGTTTTTCTAGGTTGGGCTTGAGTTTGTCGCCTGCATCACTAAGTGAATCGGCCATGCGATGAAGCAGTTTATTGTATGCCTCGATGAGCTTCACGCTCAGTTCCAGTTTGTCTGTCATGGTGGTTCTCCTACGAAATGTTTAAATATGCATACCTCCAGCATGCCCCCACTGGCCTGCGGGGTCAATTATAGTGATTTTCCTTGAATTCCAGCTTGTTGCTGTTGAAGGGTCTGGTATCCTTACGCCCTTTGGACATTGGCTGTATAAATAGAATGGATAAGACCACTTACGAACCAGAACAGGTTGAGCAGACTGCCCGTGATTACTGGCAGGAGAATGCGTGTTTTCGCGCCGTCGAAGACACCAGCAAGGAGAAGTTCTATTGCCTGTCAATGTTCCCTTACCCAAGTGGTCGTCTGCATATGGGCCATGTGCGTAATTACACCATTGGCGATGTAATTAGCCGTTATCAGCGCATGCAAGGTAAGAATGTCATGCAACCAATGGGTTGGGATGCCTTTGGTCTGCCCGCTGAGAACGCAGCGATCAAGAACAACGTGCCACCTGCCAAATGGACCTATGAAAATATCGATTACATGCGCGACCAGCTTGATCGCCTCGGTTTTGCCTATGACTGGGATCGTGAGCTAGCGACTTGTCATCAAGATTACTATCGCTGGGAACAATGGCTGTTTACCAAGTTGTATGAGAAGGGCTTGGTTTATAAAAAGACCGCGCCGGTTAACTGGTGTCCGCACGATATGACGGTGCTTGCTAACGAGCAGGTGATTGATGGTTGTTGTTGGCGTTGTGATACGGCAGTTGAGAAAAAAGAGATCCCGC
>CBFCZA010000445.1:0-2047 GCA_965602285.1 uncultured Curvivirga sp.
AAGATCTGCCTGTTGAGCTTCCACAGGATGTTACTTTTGATAAACCTGGAAATCCGTTAGACCATCACCCAACATGGAAAAATGTTGATTGCCCTTGTTGTGGAAAACCTGCAACCCGTGAAACTGATACTTTTGATACTTTCTTTGAAAGTAGTTGGTACTACGCCCGTTATTGTGACGCACATAATGATGAAAAAGCCTTTGATAAAGAATTAGCTGATTATTGGTTACCAGTTGATCAATATGTTGGTGGTGTTGAACATGCGGTTCTACATCTTCTTTATTCTCGGTTTTATACACGTGCCCTTGGCAAATGTGGCTATATGTCCGTCAAAGAACCATTTGAAGGCTTATTCACTCAAGGCATGATTTGCCATGAAACATATCAAGACAAAGATGGAAAATGGCTATTCCCTACTGATGTAGATAAAGATGGCGAACAAGCCACACATGTTAAAACAGGCGAACCTGTAACAGTTGGGCGGTCTATTAAGATGTCCAAATCCAAAAAGAATGTAGTTGATCCGGAAGATATCGTCGCGACTTACGGCGCCGATACAGCCCGTTTGTTCATGTTATCTGATAGCCCACCTGAACGGGACTTAGAATGGACAGAGAGTGGTGTAGAAGGGGCTTGGCGCTATATTAATCGTATGTGGCGTATGATTACTGATCCAAAAGGGCCAATAGCAGAAATTGGGGTGGTTAAACCAGAACTTGATACAAATGAATTAGATATCTGACGTCTAACGCATAAAACCATCGATGCATTAAGCCAAGATCTAGAACGTCTACATTTCAATAAGGCTGTTGCCCGAATTCGCGAGCTTTCAAACAAACTAGAGAATTTCAAGGGTGATAGCGTTGGCTCTGCTTGGGTAAGGCGTACAAGTTTTGAATCATTGGTTAAAATGCTTGGGGCGATGACCCCGCATATTGCTGAAGAACTATGGTTAAACCTAGGGCATTCGACCAAATTGACTGAAACCCAATGGCCAGAAGCAGATCCGAGCTTATTGGTAGATGAAACAGTTACAATTGCCATTCAAGTGAATGGTAAAATGCGTGCTAAAATAGACATGGCAAAAGATGAAGAGAAAACTCTTGTAGAAGAAATGGCTTTAGCACAAGATAATGTAATAAGAGCGCTAGAAGGTAAATCACCTAAAAAGGTAATTGTTGTCCCTAATAGAATTGTGAATATAGTTGTATAGCTTATTGAAAATACTATCTGTTTGTTTATTTTCTGCACTGGTTGGGTGCGGATTTAAACCTTTATATTCTAAAGAAACTGGACAATCATCTGAAATTCTTCAACAAGTTAATATCAGCGATATTTCTGGTCGAGATGGGCAAATTCTTCAAAACTATTTATTAGATATGTTAAACCCCGCGGGACGGCCAAAGAAGGCGCCCTATCGCTTATCAAGCACAATAACCATTTCGTCCAGCTCTCTAGGCGTACAGAGTGATGCAACAACTACACGTCAATCGTCATCTATTAGCGTTGCTTTCGTTTTATCTGGAAACGAAATTAATGAATCATTTACCATCATTAATAAATCAGGCTTTAGCCAAACGGATAATGTGTATGCGACATCAGTTGCAGAGAAAGATGCTATCAATAGTGGCCTTCGTCAAGTTGCAGAAGGTGCAAAACTTAGAATTGCTGCAATATTAAAACGTTATAAGTAATTTAAGGGTTCAAGGTGTTAATTCCTGCAGGAAAAACCATTTCATTTGTAAAATCTCCTGACCCAAAAGTCAGGTGTATTTTAGTATTTGGCCCTGACGAAGGGTTAGTTAAAGAACGTTATGATATTTTAGCAAAGAATATTGTCTCGGATTTAACAGACCCATTTCTGGTTTCAGATTTAGATGGTGATATCTTAAAGAATGACCCTGCACGTTTGGCTGATGAAGCAGCAGCATTGTCAATGATGGGCGGTCGGCGTGTTGTGCGTATACGCGATGTTGCGGACAGCCATGCTGCATTATTCAAAGAGTTTCTTGAAAACCCACCAGGTGATTCATTAATTGTTGTTGC
>CBFCZA010000446.1:0-2037 GCA_965602285.1 uncultured Curvivirga sp.
AGATCCTTGAACAATTTGATCGCGTACTTCTTCTTTTGAATCGTCGATAGCATATTGTGAAATGTCTAGGCCATGAATCTCAATACCAGGTACAACCTTCGTGAAATCAAACATTAAGAAGCCTTTACCAGCACCAATATCTAAGATTTTATCACCGGCTTTTAAACCATAATGATCCGCCATTGCCTTGGCTACTTTTTCCCAACGACCTTCCATATAACGATAGCCGCCATAATTGATACGGCGATCACCGTCCCAATAATCAAATGCAAATTTTTTAGCAAGATCAGCAGCCTTCGCCTTTGGAAAATCAGGATCATTCACACGTCCTAAATAGTCTCTAGTGGTGCTCTTATGTACCACGGACATAAAATCGATATAAGCCATAAATTTCCCCCCTTAATAAGGTTTCTAGTTTTCTATAAGCGGCCTTATATTAGAAAAAGCTTTTCTTGCGCTATTTAATCGTTGCCGTTTCAATATATTCAGGTCCGATGCACTATCGGCAAATTGATTCCGTGCAGCCCATTCCGGAACAAAGGGGTTAAGTATAATACAGCACCACTTTAGTGCAAGTAATGGATGGATAATTTGCACTCGTTTTATCACTTTTTCCGCATTTTCATGATTGCTTAGAACCGTTTTTACGAAAAGATCAAAATGTTCCTGATCAACAGGCAAGGCTGGTTGCAAGAAAAAATCAGCGATCGCTTTTGCCCCGTCATCCCAACCTGCATATTCAAAATCAATGAACGTTAGATTCTTATTTTGATCACTTAAAACATTATGGAAACCAAAGTCAGAAGGGGAGATAAAACGATCCTCTTTTTCAATCGCTGCCGTAAGGCTGATCCCTTGCGTCTTCGCTTCGGAGGCCATCCATTCTTTCAACAAATCCCAAAACTCTGCAAGCTCTTGAGAGAAACTTAAAAAGTCAGCTGCTTCTGTCGTCAGACCGGTGAATCGTTCTAGACGTTTATCCACATGATCCATATGTTCTTGAAGGGTGAAAAAGGCTTCTGATGCATCCGGTAGTTTTACAGCTCTCACACTCTCATTGGCGCTATTGATCTGGCGAAGGAATTCTGCCGCTTTTTCGACAGCAACAGCGTCGATCTCTGTCACGTCCAACTTATCACCCGGGATAAATTCATAAAGTGCCACATGATCTTCAGGGCTATGGGCAAGAGCAGCCGGTACAAATTCAGGGGCTAGTCGATGCGCATATTCCAAAAAAGACCATTCTGATGACAACCTATCACGGGTATCTTTTGCACTGGAAAAATACCATTTCACCACATAGGTTTTATCATCAACATGCACAAGATCAATGCGATTATTGCCACCTTTGTCGCCCGCTTCGACAACGATTTTATCGCCGGTGATATGTGCCATAGATAAAAGGCGTGTAATGATCTCTTCGCTAGAAGTCCCCATTATGACACCAATAGATTTTGGAGTTCCTGCCAAGATGAAACTTTGGCCATATGATCACTTTCTTCATGATGATTCTCTGGATCAAACAAAATGGCCTGTGCCGTTTTTGGGAAGTTTGACGCGTTTAGAATTTCTGGCAGATCATCCACAAACACATCACATTTCAATTCTGCTGCACGATCAACTTTTTCACTTTTGGTTTCGCGGAAATTGATATTCTCTGGGGATATCAAATAATCCTCACCATCACGAAGAAACTTTAAAATCCATTCACGCGCAGCCGCATGTAGATCATATTTTGGCCCCATGAAAGGGTGCTGTGTTTTGTGGCTTACGATGAACAGTTCATGTCCCGCAGCTTTCGCCCATTTCAACACATTTAGAACATCATCGAATGGCTCAACATCTGCCATGCGTGCCCCATAAACATACCCTTGCATTTCTGTCCATGCATCTTCATTGCCAATTTTACGCAAATGGTCACGTACAGCTACTTTATTCACTGGCGTATCCGCAGGAATCAGCTCTTGCTCTAGTGCTACCTTATGGAAAATTTGATCATAACATACGATCGTATTATCGAAATCTAAGCCAATCTTC
>CBFCZA010000447.1:0-2031 GCA_965602285.1 uncultured Curvivirga sp.
AAACTGGATTCTTAATCATGTTTTGGCAAGATATCACAAAAGCATTTAGTATCGCACGCAGGGAACTTCGTGGCGGTCTAGCAGGATTTCGTATTTTTTTAGCCTGCTTAACCCTTGGTGTCGCTGCTATTGCGGGGGTTGGAAGTTTAAGTGGCGCTATAGAAGATGGGCTAAAGGTAGATGCTAGAAAACTATTAGGTGGTGATGTCGACCTTCGTTTAACCCATCATGAGTTTTCTAAAGAGCAACATCTTTGGTTTGATGAAAATACTATTGGTCAATCTCAAGTCGCACAGATGCGCGCGATGGCAATTCGTTTAGATGGAGATGATCGTCGTCTTGTCGAATTAAAATCTGTCGATGAGAGCTATCCCCTTTTTGGTGCGTTAGAAACCAAATCAGGAGCCGTATTTGACGCATTTCAAAAAAATGGGCAAGGGCAATGGGCTGCGGCTATTGGCCCGTCCTTACTGGAACGATTGAATCTTAATATCGGTGAAGCATTTCGTATTGGAGATGCTGAATTTTATGTTTCTGAACTTATTGACAAAGAACCTGATCGTGGGACGCAGGCCTTTAACCTTGGGCCACGTGTGGTGATTTCCCGTGATGCCCTTGATGCAACAGGGCTTGTTGTACCGGGAAGTCTGATCCGTTATCACATGCGCCTTTCTATTTCTGACCCTGCGCAAGTGGTAGGTTTTGTTGAAGAATTAAATACAGCATTTCCTGATGCTGGTTGGCGGGTGCGGGATCTAGAGAATGCGGCACCCAATATTCAACGATTTGTTGATCGGGTAAGGATGTTTTTGACGTTGGTCGGCCTTACTGCATTGTTGGTAGGTGGCGTTGGTATTGGCAATGCGGTTGGTGCTTATTTGGAATCTAGGGCAGGGGTGATAGCCACCTTAAAATGTTTAGGCGCATCGTCACGTTTGATTTTCTTAACCTACTTTATGCAATTAAGTGTTTTGGGTATTGTGGGAACCTTTTTAGGGGCGTTCATTGGAACAGTTGCCCCGATGTTGGTTGCGCCATTATTAGATGGAAAATTACCTGTAAATATTCAAATTGGATTTTATCCGCTACCCGTCGGTCTTGCCGTTATCTATGGTTTATTAACCGTTATTCTATTTAGTTTCCTTCCTTTGGCACGGGCAAAAATGGTTCGGGCTGCGGATTTGTTTAGGTCTAAGATAGGGACACTTGATGGCGAAACAGTTTAGTGGTCCTTGTCTTGGCTTTGATATTAGGCGTCATTGCCGTTTTGACCGCCCACCAGCCACGATTGGCTTTTTGGTTTGTTGTTGGTTCTATGTTGGCATTGGCTAGTTTTAGAATAACCGCATGGCTTGTGATGTATGTTTCTAAACATTTACCACGCTCTAAACGGCTTCATGTGCGCTTGGCATTAGATAACCTTCATCGTCCCGGTGCCCCAACGGCAAGTGTTGTGGTTTCGCTGGGGTTAGGCCTTACCGTTATGGCAACAATCGCCTTGATTGAAGGAAATTTAAATCGTCAAGTCAGCCAAGTTTTACGTGGTGAGGCCCCGGGGTTTTATTTTATTGATATTCAACCCTATCAAATAGATGACTTTAGACAATTGATGGATGATTTTCCTGGTGTAGAACAGAATCAAGATGTTCCTATGTTGCGTGGGCGCTTGGTTGGTTTAAAAGGCATCCCCGTCGCGGAGGTAAACGCCCCACCAGAAGCTGCATGGATTCTTCGTGGTGATCGTGGCTTGACGTGGTCTCGCACTGCCCCAAATGGTGGTAGTAAAATAGTTAAAGGGGATTGGTGGCCTGAGGATTATGCGGGACCACCGCTTGTTTCTTTTGACGCAGAGGCAGCCCGCCATTTAGATTTAACCATTGGTGATAAACTTACCGTAAATATTCTGGGGCGGGACATCGATGCGGAAATTGCCAACCTTCGAAAGATTGATTGGACTAAACTTGGTATTAATTTTGTGATGGTGTTTTCACCGGGGATGCTTGAAAAAGCACCGCAAAGTTATATTTCAAC
>CBFCZA010000448.1:0-2030 GCA_965602285.1 uncultured Curvivirga sp.
TGATAGCTTTATTTTCCTCTTCAGAAAACGAAGTTTCAACAATCCTTTGGATTGACTTCAAATCTGTTTCTTGGGCAAGCCGGATGTTCATTTACAATTTTCCAGAGGTACGATGTTCTCAAAGTTACCGTAAATATAAGAAATTTTGAATAAAAAAATTGTCTGTTGGGTATTATTCAACCGTCACAGACTTAGCTAAATTCCTAGGTTGGTCCACATCCGTACCCTTCAGCACCGCCACATGATAGGCAAGCAATTGTATAGGGATTGAATATAGAATTGGTGCAACAAATGGATCAACATCAGGCATTTCAATGCAAGCCGCTGGTTCTGCCATACGACGCATTCTTGCGATGCCTTTTTTATCAGAAATGAAAATGACCTTGCCACCACGGGCTACCATTTCCTGAACATTAGACGCTGTTTTATCAAATAGTTCGTCACTAGGGGCAATCATAATGATCGGGACGTCATCTTCGATCAATGCCAATGGACCATGCTTCATTTCACCAGCAGCATAACCTTCTGCATGAATATACGAAATTTCCTTAAGTTTTAACGCCCCTTCTAAGGCAATAGGATAAGCCGTTCCACGGCCCATATAAAACACATCACGTGCCTCTGCCACCATTGGGGCAATTTTCGCAATATGATCATCTTCATTCAAAACTTCTGCTGCGCGCCCAGGCACTTCAGCCAATGCGGCCGCAAGTTCTGCTTCACGTTTAGGATCAAGAACACCGCGTTCTTTCGCCAAGCCAATTGCCAAACATGCAAGAATAGTGAGCTGTGTGGTAAAGGCTTTTGTGGAAGCCACCCCAATTTCAGGTCCTGCCTGTGTCAGTAAAACCGTATCAGATTCACGTGAGACCGTGCTTTCTGGCACATTTACAATAGAAAGAATATTTTGTTCTTGCTCCCGCGCATAACGTAAGCTTTCCAACGTATCCATCGTTTCGCCAGATTGACTAACGAACAATGCCAAGCCGTCTTTAGGTAAAGGCGTTCCACGATAACGTAATTCTGAACCAATATCTGTTTCCACAGGAATACGGGCAAGTTGCTCTATCCAATATTTAGCAACCATACAGGCATAATAAGCGGTTCCACAGGCCGTTGCCGTTACCTTTGTGATATCCTTAGCATTCACAGGCAAAGGTGGCATAGTGATGGTTTGTGCCGCAGGGTTAAGGACAGTACTTAATGTATCCCCGATCACACCAGGCTGTTCGTAAATTTCCTTAAGCATAAAATGACGATAGTTACCCTTACCAATCGTCGCCCCAGAAACAGCCGTTTGAACAACCTCACGTGTCACTGGTTGACCAGAAAGGTCCATAATTTCGGCACCATCATAGTTTACAACAGCCCAATCACCTTCTTGTAAATAGCAAATACGACGTGTTAACGGTGCAAGGGCCAGCGCGTCTGATCCAAAGAACATTTCCCCTTCGCCATAACCAATAGCAAGGGGACTGCCTTGGCGTGCCCCAATCATAAGATTATGATGCCCACGAAAGATCATGACAAAGCCAAACGCACCATGAAGGCGCGGAAGAACTTCTGCCACTGCTTCTTTAGGTGAAAGCCCTTGATCTAAATGATATCCTACAAGATGTGCGACCACTTCTGTATCCGTATCACTTGTAAACTGAATATCCCCATTTGTTTTTTCTTGTAATTCTTCACGCAGATCCAAATAGTTTTCGATGATACCATTATGTACAATCGCAACCTGTTCCGTCATATGTGGATGTGCATTATTTTCAGAAGGAACACCATGCGTAGCCCACCGGGTATGTCCAATACCTACATTTCCAGAAATCGGATTTCCATCAACCACTTTTGCAAGATTATCAAGTTTACCTTCCGCGCGGCGACGTTCGATCACATCACCACTTAACAACGCAATACCAGCAGAATCGTATCCGCGATATTCAAGGCGACGCAAGCCATCAACCAATAGGGTTGTCGCATTGGTCTTTCCTAAAATGCCAATAATACCGCACATTATACTTTTCCTTTTTTAG
>CBFCZA010000449.1:0-2016 GCA_965602285.1 uncultured Curvivirga sp.
GAACAGCTTGAAATCGATGGTCGTTATTCAGGATACTTAGAACGCCAAGATTCCGACATTAAGGCTTTTAGAAAAGATGAAGGGCTGCACCTACCAACAGATATAGATTATTCTAGAGTGGGAAGTCTTTCTAATGAAATGCAACAAAAGCTAGGGGAACATCGTCCCCAGACCTTAGGTGCGGCAGCGCGTATACCAGGTGTAACCCCTGCAGCATTGGTAGCCTTACTTCGTTTTGTTAAACGCCAAAAAATCAAAGCAGCTTAATCCCTAAGTAAAAAATATTTTGTAAGGGCAGAGTTAACTTGTTAGCTTTGCCCTTATTGCATTTTATTTGTGAACCCAGAAAATAAGAGATTAGTTATGTCATATACAGTTGAAGACTTCCAAAATGAAATGAATGTTTCACGTGAAACATTGGAAAAATTGCAACAATATGATGTGCTTTTGCAAAAATGGCAGAAGAAGATTAACCTTGTAGGGCCAAATACGATGCCAGACCGTTGGCGTCGCCATTTCCTAGATAGTGCTCAATTGCTTCCTTTAATTCCTGATACGGCTAAAACGATCGTAGATATGGGAAGCGGTGCGGGCTTTCCGGGTTTGGTCTTGGCTATTATGACAGGTCTTGAATTTCATATGATTGAATCTGACCTAAGAAAATGCCTATTCATGCGTGAGGTTATTCGTGTGACAGGTGCAAATGTCACAGTTCATAATAAAAGAATTGAAAAAGTTGAAAACATTAAAGCAGATGTGGTTTCAGCAAGAGCGCTTGCAAGTCTTTCAAAACTCTTAGATTATGCAAATCCTTTCCTAAAAGAGGATTCAATATGTATCTTTCCTAAAGGAAAACGTATAGAAGAAGAATTGACAGAACTTAATTATGTGTGGCATATAAAAGAACATCGATTAACAAGTAAGTCTGATGATGAAGGCGTAATCTTGGTAATAAGGGGAATTGAAGATGTTCGCGAAACTGCCGGAACAAGTAATACAACCCAATCGTGATGGTACAGCACGTATCTTAGCCATCGCCAATCAAAAAGGCGGTGTTGGAAAAACAACTACCGCTATTAATCTTGCTACAGCTATGGCAGCTTGTGGTAATAAGGTTTTAATTATCGATTTAGATGCACAGGGGAACGCGAGTACGGGCCTTGGCATCAGACCAGAGTTACGCAAGGTAACTTCTTACGATTTACTTGTAGAGCAAGCTGACGCATCAACGGCAGTACACCCTACTGATATTCCAAATCTTTCTGTTATCCCAAGCACTGTTGATTTATCCGGTGCAGAGATAGAATTAATCGATGTGGATCGTCGCGAATATAGATTACGAGATTCTCTACGCAATTTAGTGAGTGATTTTGATTATATCTTAGTTGATTGCCCCCCTGCCCTTGGGCTTCTCACCTTAAATGCACTTTGTGCAGCAAATGCTGTATTGGTACCACTTCAATGTGAATTCTATGCCCTTGAAGGGTTAAGCCATTTAATCAAAACAATTGAACGTGTGAAACGCGCTTTTAATCCATCATTGGATATAGAGGGTGTTGTTCTAACCATGCATGACCAAAGAAATAATCTTTCCGAAATGGTAGAGGCTGACGTTCGAGATCATTTTGGATCAAAAGTTTATAATACTGTCATTCCTAGAAACGTTCGTGTGTCCGAAGCGCCTAGTCATGGTAAGCCTGTTCTTTTGTACGATGTGAATTGTCGTGGATCACAAGCATATATCCATTTGGCTGGTGAAGTTTTAAAACGTGAAGGAAAGGTATCAGCATGATGACCGCAACAGCTCCAAAATCTCGCACTAATTTAGGCCGAGGCCTTTCTGCCCTTTTAGGTGATGATCCTGTATTTGAAGAAACATTACCAAGTGAAGTTGAAAGAGCATCTAAGTCCGTACCTGTTGAGTTTTTAAAACCCAACCCAGATCAACCACGGAAACGTTTTGATGATAGCGCTATTGATAGTTTGGTTAAGTCCATAGAGGAGAAAGGCATTCTT
>CBFCZA010000450.1:0-2016 GCA_965602285.1 uncultured Curvivirga sp.
CATCCAGATTGGTGTTGTGAATTCTATGGCAAACACTTCGGCGAGGGGAATAAGCGCTATGCCGAAAAACCACCCATACTGGCCTACATAATGGGCTAAATTTCTAAAGATATGTGTGCCAATTTTATCTGTTTTAATTTGGTGCCAGCCACTTTTAGTTAAAAGAGCTGAAATAATGACCATTCCAATGATGCTTCGGAAAAATAAAATTTGGAATGTATTTAACTCCGCTGAAGCTTCACGGCCACCAATTGCCATTGTTGTCAATGAAAGCAATGCCCCACCCATCCACAATGCAGCCGTTATAATGTTGTTTTTTTCTGGCATGTAATGGGTCTCATTTTCGAACTATTGTTGTTTATTTTAAGGGTAAGATTAATGATTGAGGTTTTTTTGCTTCTATCAACAGTATCGTAATTCAAAATTTCTAGAATGCAAAAAAATAGTATATTGGCAGCATGTTTAAACTGCTACGTGTGATTATCATTTTTTTCTTTACGATATCTGATATATCTGTAATATATTAGATAGAAAATTTTACTATATTTATTAAAAATTAGGGAGATTGAGAATGGCTGGCGTTAATTGGAAGGGTGTTTTTCCTGCGGTAACTACAAAATTCAATGAAGACGAAACTTTAAACTTACCTTTGTTTGAGAAGAATATTGATTGGCAAATTCGAAATGGTGCTAATGGGGTCATTGTTGTTGGATCGTTGGGTGAGAATAGTGTTCTGGCACCTGACGAGAAGCAGGAAGTCATCACGTCTGCGGTGAAAGCATGTGCGGGACGTGTACCTGTTATCGCGACCGTTGCAGAAACCACTACTGCAGGGGCTCAGAAATTTGTGATCAATGCCCAAAATAATGGCGCCGAAGGTTTTATGGCTTTGCCGGGTATGAATTATGTAGCTGATAGCCGCGAAGTTATGGCCCATTTTCGTGCGATAGCAGAAGTTTCTGAAAAAGAAATCATGATCTATAATAACCCTATCGCCTATCGAATGGATGTAACGCCTGCCATGTTCGCGGAACTTGCAGATGAGCCTAAATTTGCTGCTATCAAAGAATCATCTGATGACGTTCGTCGAATTACTTTGATCAGAAACTTGCTAGGAAATCGTTATAGTATTTTCTGTGGTGTTGATAACTTGGCAATGGAAGCTATTTTGATGGGGGCTGATGGATGGGTTGCGGGCCTCGTTTGTGCATTTCCAGCGGAGACCGTTGCCATTTATAACCTGTTACAAGAAGGTCGCGTAGAAGAGGCCCGTGATATTTATCGTTGGTTTGTGCCGTTGCTGGATTTGGATGTGAATACAAAATTGGTGCAAAATATCAAGTTAGCTGAAGCAATGGTAAATATGGGATCAACACATGTTCGTCGTCCAAGGCTTCCTTTAATTGGGGATGAATTAAACAAGGTAACAAAAATTATTAATGAAGGGCTTGAAAATCGCCCTAATTTAATAACGAAACCTTAGTTTAAGTCTGTATTTAGAAGGAAAATTTATTAACCAATTTTGTTGTTACTAACATACTAGTTCTTTCTTTCTTTCTTTCTTTTGACTTCCTCAAACTTCAAGAATAATCTACTTCTAATGTAAATATTCGCGAGGAAGTTAAAAGTGACGGTGTGGAAGGAAGTTGATGATTGGGTTTATGAATGTTTTGATCTGACAGAACCTTCTGATACTTTCGGCAAGTTTGCACCGATGGTTGATTTATGGAAAGAAAAGGCAGGCGAACGAAATTTACCTTCTTGGTCGGATTTTGACTTTTATGATTTTAAAGGGTGGCATGGAAAAATTTCTGTTACAGAAGTAATACATGACCCTTTTGATTTTAAGTTTCGATTATTTGGTGTTGATCACGTTGATCTGTTTAAAAAAGATTATACAAATAAATTTGCTTCAGAAATCATAGCAGACCAAAATTTTTCAGATGTAGAACTTTCTTTTTACAAAATGGCCGCTCTTGATGTGAAAATTTCAAGAGCATCTGGCATTGTTCCTTG
>CBFCZA010000451.1:0-2013 GCA_965602285.1 uncultured Curvivirga sp.
AATCACCATCAAGATGAGATCTTGGCGCTACTGAAAAAAGAAAATATTAAGCATATCGTAAATTTCGCAGCCCAAAGTATGGTTGGTCAAAGCTGGGAACATCCAGAAGATTGGTTCCAGACCAATGCGGTTTCGACAGTTAGTTTGCATAACAAATTACGCAAACTTGATAACTTGGATCGTTACGTCCATGTGACAACACCAGAAGTCTATGGCAGCAATGATGATTTTATCACAGAGGATGAGCCGTTTAATCCAAGCACGCCTTATGCGGTTTCCCGTGCTGCTGGTGATATGAGTTTGAAAACTTTTGTTGATGCCTATGATTTCCCTGCGGTGTCTACACGTGCGGCAAATGTGTATGGCCCCGGTCAGCAGCTTTATCGTATTATTTCTAGAACGATCCTTTACATCCGTTTAGGTCATAAACTGGAATTACATGGTGGTGGAATTTCAAAAAGATCATTCATCCATATGGATGATGTCTCTGCTGCGACCACTGCTTTGTTAACTCAAGGTACTATTGGACATACATATCACATTTCTACTGATGAGATTGTTACTATTCGTGAGTTGGTAGAGCGTATTTGTGAAAAAATGAATATGAACTTTGATGAGCATGTTGATGTGGCACCAGACCGCCTTGGTAAAGATGCAGCTTATTTACTCAGCAGCAAGAAGATCCGCGCAGAATTAAACTGGAGCGACCACATCACACTTGATAAAGGTCTTGAGGAATGTATCGACTGGGTTGACCGTAACTTGGATGTTTTGAAAGAGCAGCCAATGAGTTATGTTCACAAGCCTTAATCTATATTTGTAGATTACACTAACGGTTTAAATTAGGTGAATTTTTATGACGAAGAAATTAGAAGAAGTCGCAGCATCACTGCGTTGTCGAATTGTAGAATATTCACATAATACTAAAACACCGCATCTGGGTTCTTGTTTATCTTGTGTTGATATTATGACAGCTCTTTATTTTGATGTGATGAATGTTAATCCTGCGAAGCCAAAAGATCCAAATCGTGATCGCTTCATCTTGAGTAAAGGACATGCGGCCCCTGCTCTCTTCCAATTCTTGGCGATGAAGGAATATTTCCCTTATCAAGATTTACTGGATAGTGACCATCATAACGGCGGCCTTTTTGGGGAGCATCCTCCGACACCTAGTCATCTTGCTGGTGTTGAGGCGGCAACAGGTTCATTAGGGCATGGTATGCCGATGGGTGTTGGTATGGCCTTGGCGGCACGTGTGCAGAATAAGGACTATAAAGTTTATGCTGTGTTGGGTGATGGCGAATGTAATGAAGGCTCCATTTGGGAGGCTGCTATGTTCGCTGCGGGCCAAAAGTTAGATAATATGACCATCATCGTTGATCACAATAAGTGGCAAGCGACAGATCGTTCTTTAGACGTTATGGCGCTTGGTCCACTTGCAGATAAATGGAAAGCATTTGGCTGGGATAATTGACGGACATGATATGGGGGCGGTGCTTGAAGCATTGCGCGCAGATAGTTCTGGCAAGCCTAAAGCAATCATTGCAAATACCGTTAAAGGTAAGGGTGTAGACTTTATGGAAGACGATAATAACTGGCATTATCGTACACCAAACCCTGAAGAGTTAGCTTTAGCTCTGGAACAGTTGGGGAAATAAAATGAGAGACGCATTTGCAAATGAATTAACCAAACTTGCTACCGAAGATTCTTCCGTAGTCCTATTGTCCGGTGATATCGGAAATAGAATGTTTGATGATTTCAAAGATAAAAATGATGGACGCTTCTTTAACTGTGGTATCGCAGAAGCTAATATGATGAGTGTCGCCTCTGGCATGGCATTGTCTGGCTTGCGCCCTGTTGTTTATACGATCACTCCTTTCACGACGACCCGTTGTCTAGAGCAAATTCGTGTTGGTGTATGCTATCATGAAGCGCCGGTCATTATCGTTGGGACCGGTTCTGGTCTTAGCTATGCAACATTAGGCCCCACACATCATTCATTAGAAGATATG
>CBFCZA010000452.1:0-2009 GCA_965602285.1 uncultured Curvivirga sp.
GTGGTGTTCGTGACGAATCAGAAATTCGTGGTCATCGTCGCACTTATATCGGTTCTATGCCAGGTAAAGTGATACAGGGCATGAAAAAGGCTAAGTCATCTAATCCAATGTTTTTATTAGATGAAATTGATAAGCTTGGTAATGATTGGCGTGGTGATCCTTCTTCTGCTTTGCTAGAGGTATTGGATCCAGAACAAAATTCAACATTCGCAGATCATTACCTTGAAGTAGATTATGATTTATCGGATGTTATGTTTGTTACGACGGCTAATTCATTAAATATGGCTGGTCCATTGTTAGATCGCATGGAAATCATTCGCATCCCTGGTTACACAGAGGCAGAAAAAATAGAAATTGCCAAACGTCATTTGATTCCTAAGCAAATAAAAGAAAATGGCCTTAAAGTAAAAGAATGGTCATTATCAGATGATGCGATTCGGGATATTGTTAGATATTACACTCGTGAGGCCGGTGTTCGTGGTCTAGAACGTGAAATTTCAAATATTTGCCGTAAATCAATCAAAGAAATTATGATGGATGGTAAGGAAACGATCGAAGTTACAGAAGAGAACCTTCATGATTATGCTGGTATCCATAAGTTCCGTTATGGTGAAGCTGAATTAGAAGATCAAGTTGGTGTTGTTACTGGTCTTGCTTGGACTCAGGTTGGTGGAGAGTTACTTTCTATCGAATCAGTTATGGTTCCAGGTAAGGGCAAGTTTATCAAAACGGGTAAGCTTGGCGACGTGATGCAAGAATCTATTCAAGCTGCTGAAAGTTATGTGAAGAGTAGGGCGCCATCGTTTGGAATTAAGCCTACTGCCTTTGAAAAGGCAGATATTCACATTCATGTGCCAGAGGGGGCTACTCCAAAGGACGGCCCATCTGCTGGTGGTGCAATGGTTACTTCTATTGTATCTATTCTATCAGGAATTCCTGTACGTAAAGACATAGCCATGACGGGTGAAATTTCCTTACGTGGCCGTTTATTACCTATTGGGGGCTTAAAGGAAAAAATTCTTGCGGCTCTTCGTGGTGGTATTAAAAAGGTAATTATTCCAATTGATAATGCAAAAGATCTTGAGGATATTCCTGATAACGTTAAAGAAGCGTTAGAAATTATACCTGTTGCCACTGTTGATGAAGTTTTAGAGCATGCACTTGTAAGTGCACCTAAACCTATTGAGTGGAAAGCTGAGGATGAAAAACCTTCTAAAGAAGCAGTATCGTCCACTTCAGAAGGTGACGAATCACAAGATGGTATAACTACACATTAGGGTTTAATCCTATAAACTAAGCAATATAATTACAAACAAGCCCTCTTTTGAGGGCTTGTTTTGTTTTAAATATATTGTCAACTAACAAAAACAAATAAAATCAACAAAAAACCGCAGAGAACTGCCGTTTTGAGATTGACGCGCTTCGTGAAATGCTCTTAATATGATTTTGTCGAGCGGATGAACTGCTCGCTCTAATTAAAAAACACATATAATATATCCTAGGGGGTCTATCGTGAACAAAAACGATCTTGTTGCTTCTGTAGCTACTGAATCTGGTCTTTCTAAAGCTGATGCGGCTAAAGCTGTTGATGCTGTATTCGCTTCTGTAACTGGTGCATTGAAGGGTGGTGACGAAGTTCGCCTCGTTGGATTTGGTACATTTGCTGTTACTAACCGTGCTGCGTCTGAAGGCCGCAATCCACGTACAGGCGAAAAAATCCAAATTCCTGCTTCTAAACAACCTAAGTTTAAAGCCGGTAAAGGTTTGAAAGATGCTGTAAACAGCTAAGTTCTGTTACAAAGTTTTTTCTAGAAACGGCTGCTTATTTAAGTGGCCGTTTTCTTTTTAAATTAAATGTTTAAAAATGAAATTTAGGTCTTGCCAAGTGCCACGGTTTTTCCTATAAACCGCGCACCAGATGAAGTGAAGAAAATGGGCGATTAGCTCAGCTGGGAGAGCATCTCGTTTACACCGAGAGGGTCGGCGGTTCGAGCCCGTCATCGCCCACC
>CBFCZA010000453.1:0-1992 GCA_965602285.1 uncultured Curvivirga sp.
ATTTTTTGGGTCTTACACAATAGAAAACTTAATAGAAAGTAAAATACTAAATATCTTTGGCTTTTAGTTTTTTGGCCTCTTCTTTACCCTTATCAAATTCAGCACGCTTTTGTTCGATTTCCTCTTCGGACAAAAGCTGGCCATTTGAATAATCATTCTGCCAATTAATATCGCCGTTCCATCCAAAGGTAGATTGCACTGTTGTGCGTGCATTTTTTGCTGTTGATAAAAGTGCAAGTGCTTGTTGCGCAATTTCTATTTGTGAGGAAAAGTCATGTGGCAATCCTGCCGCGCTTCCAAGTGGAAAATTATTGAAAAGCAGTCGTGGTACACCAACATGTTCAATAATATCTTTCGCACATCCCATGATAACAGTTGCAATACCAGCCGCCTCAAGGGCACGTGCCGCTAGGCTTACGGACTGATGGCATACGGGGCAGTTAGGTACTAGAACAACCGCATCAATATTATCCTCTAGGCATCTAGAAACTAAATCCACACAATCCACATTTATGGTTGTCGATTGGGATCTATTAGTAGGAAGCCCATAAAAACGTGGACTTACTTTCCCTATGACACCATGTTTTTGTAAATGTTTGAACGCCTTCAAGGGGAAGTAACTTCCTTGATCTTCTGCCTTTGAGTGAGCCCGATCATAGGCAATATGGGATATTCTTAAATCTGGTTCTTCATCTGTTAAACCTGTATAAACCTTGAAGAATTTTACCGCCCCATTGTATTTTGAATCCGGCCCTTGATCCCCCTTACCTTCTTGATAAGGTGCAGCGGTGGTGATGATGCCAATTGTTGAATTTTCTAATGATTTTGTAAAAGGTAAGAACGGCACAGTTTCAAAATGCGCCCATTCATAGGCCTTACCATAGCCCAGAATTTGATAATATTCTTTAATTCTATCCATATAGTTCAATGGCATATTGTAATTCAGGCTTTCTGATTTCTGGTTCCAATTTTCGCTTCCAACATCTCTGCGATTTCCTCAGCGACTTGCTTTAAGGGCTGTTCATATTGTCCAACAGCATCTTTCATGGTCATAGCCTTGTCAATCCAGATGGTGGAGACACAAGCAACGACTTCCCTTCCCTTCAAAATAGGTACAGCTAAACTAGCGGTTTCGGATCGAAAGACTTTTGAACTTCGTGTGGCATATCCATTCTTTTGTACAAACTTTAGGGCACTACGCAAGGTGGCTTCATCAAGAAAAGCTAAGTCTTCAGTAACATCTAATTTTCGAATATGCTTTAAAATTATTTGTCGGCTATTTTCATCGCAAAAAGCTAAATATGCACGCCCTGCTGACGATCGAAGCATGGGTAAGCGATATCCAATCATCCCACGATCAATAGAAAGTGAACTACGTTGATGGGTTGTTTCCTGAATGATCATATGCCCATTTTCATATAGGGACAGATCTATGGGCCATGTATTCTTGTTCGTATATTCATTTAAGATCGGGGCGGCGAGCTGGCAAATATGGGAGGATTGATAATTATCCCCAAGACTAACAGCATCCAACGCCACACGAACCCGATTGTCTGATCCAGAAAAAGTAATATATCCTTCTTCTTCCAAAGTATGCAAAAGGCGATAGACCGTTGAACGTGGAATATCTAATTCCCGAGCGATATGCGAAGCCTTTGTTTCTCCAACACTATTGATATGTCGAAGAACTTTAAGGCCACGCACTAACGATCTAACGTTTTCTTTTCTAATCGCCATTCACAAAACCAATTTTCAACACAGATTTATCCGGCAACGACCTTTTGATCTATTGCTCCAAATATAGACTGCCCTGTCTCATCAAACATTTCAATTTTTATGGTGTCATCAGGTTCCATAAAACGTGTTGTTGCTTCACCATTTTCTAATATTTCGATCATACGTCTTTCTGCAAGGCAAGATGATCCTACTTCCTTATAATTATTATTAGAAACAGTTCCAGACCCAATGATCGTTCCCGCAGAAAGTGCACGT
>CBFCZA010000454.1:0-1984 GCA_965602285.1 uncultured Curvivirga sp.
ACTAAGACGCCCCTGCACCTGCTGATCTAACTCGACAGGTGCAGAAGATTCTTCCGTTGTTGCAATTAAAGCCTGTAAATTTCCACGCTTTTCCAGAAGCAACCGCCTAAATTTTGTTTCATCAAACTTTGCCATATTGACCGTTAATCGCCTTCATCTGATTCACCTCTTAGTTCATCTTCACTATCGTCTTCGGGTTCAAGAAATTCCTCGAACAACTCTTCTACAGTACCTGGTTGATCAGCAGCCTCCGGATCCCAATCCGATGCATCTACTTCTGGGTTTAAAACCGCATTTATCGGGTTTGCAGACATAATAACATGATCTGCTTGATCTTCTATTGGAACAGAAGCACGTTGCGTCATACGCCATAGGGCAAACACCCCGATCACACCATATGCGCAGCCTGGTATCCATAAAAAAGAGGCCGGTCCAAAGATATCCATAGCAGCCCCAACAGTTGGCAAACCTAGAAAAGCACCGACACCACCAACAAGAACCATCGTCCCACTTGCTGCAACCATCTGCGGCGGAGAGAGGTAATCATTCATATGAGCAATGCAAAGGCTATACATCGGCTGGCTAATGGCTCCATAAACAAGGAAGGCTGCATAAAGTTGCCAGCCGGGCTCTTGAAATTGCGATGTAAATGCAGCCACGATAAATGAGAGGAAAGCAACGACCATCAAAACTTCACGTCGATCAAACCGATCTGAAATTTGTCCCACGGGCCATAAGGAAATAAGGGGACCAATCATATAAGCTGCAATCATAAATGTAATTTCTTTAACGCTGAAACCAAGTGCCCCGCCATAAACAGACGCCATAGAAAATGCCGTTCCTTGAGAATAAGTGGTTAAAAACATTCCAAAGAGTGCCAAAGGCGACACAGCCCATAACATCCTAATTGGCGCATTTTCAGATTCATCAATATCAGGTGCCCGCGACACAGAAATCAAAATAGGAACTACGGCAAAGCTTACCAACACAGAAATCAATGCGAATAGTTCAAACCCTTCTGGATCAGCTAAGTTAACCCCAAAAGTGGCGACAACCACAGACCCCATCATGACCAGCATGTAGACGCTCATCATTTTACCGCGGTTCTCATTTGTCGAAGCCGCATTCACCCAGCTCTCACAAACGATATAAAGCCCAGCATAGGCCATACCTGTCACAACACGCATAGTGAACCAAATCCAAGGGTCAATGAAAACCACATGCACAAGAATAGAGATCGACGCCATAGAGGCCAGCGCCCCAAATATGCGCACATGCCCTACCCGTCTAATAAGTTGGGGGACGAATAAGGCACTGGTTAAATAGCCCAAGAAATATCCAGCCAAAACAAAACTGGTTACAGAAACAGAGAAACCTTCAATATTCGCACGAATACCAAGCAAGGTCCCCTGCATTCCATTACCCATCATGATCAAACCAAGACCAAAGAATAGAGCCCAACAGCTACGAATTGCTGCGAACATTGGCGTCACTCCAAATACATGCGTCCCTGACTATATGACAAAGCGCTAATTACAAATAAGAAGCACGGCTTATGCAGGCATCTGTCTAATAGATATCACCAATACACGCCGTAATATTCCCCATACGCGACTTTAAAAAAAAATGCGCTAAAAAAATGCATCTTCCATAAAAAAAACGCTCTGGAAACCAGAGCGTTTTTCAAAATCATCTTGATTTAAGAGGGAGAATTAATCATCTCCACCCATAATACCAAGGATGTTCAATAAATGGATGAACATAACAATGAAGTTTGTGTATAATTGTAAAGCACCAATGATTGAAAGGCGTTTTGCTTCATCAGCTGAACGCGCACCTAAATACATAGATTTGATGTTTTGTGTGTCATAAGCAGTCATTCCCGCCATCAAGCCAACCACAACCAAAGAGATAATAAGGCTAAAGCCAGTGCTCGCCAAAAAGAAATTTACGATCATCGCGATGAAAACACCAATCATTGCCA
>CBFCZA010000455.1:0-1973 GCA_965602285.1 uncultured Curvivirga sp.
GGGAAAGGTAGATAAGGGCGGGGATAAGCCGCCACGGCCCGAATGTGCCCCATTATGGCATAATCGTTTGTTAGAAAGCATGCCTAACGTCCAACTTACATTACTGATAGGCTCTTTTTCTCAGAAATATTATCTGGGAAAAACCATGAAATCAAATATGACCAAGACAATTGAAAGTTTCAATGATTATCGAGAAAAAGGATATTTTCCTCTTCCCCATCCTAGTTGGCGAAGTAAGGGATGGATAAAAAGAAACCCTTGGTTTGAGGGTCACGTCCTTCCCATTTTGCAATCAGATATCAAGACCTTATGTGGTTCTTAATAATAAGTAGGGTTTATAACTTTATCCCAGGGTCTTCTTCAACTTCTCCGTCTTCGTGATAGAAAGGTGCATAAAGTTCTTTGACCACATCCCCACGGGTAGAAAGTGCATGACAAGTGTTCAAATGTGGAGGGCGCTTTGCAGGGGCATTTGGATCTAAATCAGGCAAGGGTTGCCCGATCATTTTCTTAGCGACACGACTAGAGGCAAAAACAGTTTGGAAGGCTGTCGTGGCAATCGGTCCCAACATTTCTGTCAAATGTGTACAGCCACAAACGCCTTTAAATAAGGCACGGGTCACAGACGTAAAGCCCGGTTTGATTTGTTGGCCGATCAATTTTTTATAAGCATCATTGATCTGCGGGCATGTGTTATAAGGGCTAAAATCTGTGGAAGATTCAGCATCTAAAATATTTAGTTTATCATCAACAGTTAGGCGCAAATACATGCCATGTAGATGCTCCCCTACTTTAATTTCGCCACGGTGTGTCGTTTCAAAGTCATAGGATTTTACATCACACATATGCCCTTCGATATCCCAATTTCCGTCTTCACGGATATAACCATCAACAGTTACGCGTCTGGTGTGGATAAGGTGGCGTTTTGCAGTAGGTTCTGAAAGTGGCATTATTGATTATTCCTTTTCCGCGGTCGTTTTGTCAGATTGAGGAGGTGTTAGAACCAATGCCTTGATCCTATTGCCTTCGCGCTCTTTAATTTCGAAGCGGAAATTATAAAATTGAAAACTTTGCCCCACGACTGGAATGCAGCGGGATTCATATAAAACAAGGCCGGCAATCGTGGCGGCATTGTCATCAGGTAGGTCCCATTCAAATTCACGATTTAAATCACGAACTGTAACAGTCCCATCTACCCAATAAGTGCCATCAGCCTGTGAACGAAGACCTTTAACAGTAACATCTTGTTCATCATCGATTTCCCCGACGATTTCTTCTAGGATATCTTCAAGGGTGATGATGCCCATGAAGCTTCCATATTCATCTACCACAACGGAAAAATGTTCTTTTCGCTCTCTAAAGGCTTCTAATTGATCCAAAAGTGTAGTGGTTTCAGGAACATACCAAGGGTCAGACGATAGTTCTTTTAAATCAATAGTTTCAAGCGAATTTTGATGAGCGCGAACAGCCCGCAATAAAGGTTTGGCATGTAGAATACCTACGATATTGTCAGGGTCATTTTCAAATAATGGAATGCGGGTGAAGCTACTGTCTAAAACCTTATCAACATTCATCAAGGTTGGATCAGAAAGGTCTAGCATGACAACAGTTGAACGATGGGTCATTACATCACTGACATCCACATCATCCAAATCAAGGATGGATCGCAGCATCTTTTGTTCTTGTTTGACCTCTGGGTCTTCACCTTCATGAAGTTCAATGGCGCCGCGTAGTTCTTCTTCTTTATGCTCACCATCAATTTCATCGGCAAGGCGAAGGCCAAATAAACGCAATGTGATACGTACAATCAGGTGCACTGTTATGGTAATGGGGCTGAATAAAACCGTTAGGAATTTCATCACTGGTGCCACAGATAGGGCTAGACTATCTGGGCGGGTCAATGCCCATGTTTTTGGAAGGACTTCTGCAAAAATCAAAACCAATGCAGTCATAACCAATGTGGCATAAACAAC
>CBFCZA010000456.1:0-1966 GCA_965602285.1 uncultured Curvivirga sp.
CTCTTTTTATAGAAAGGCGAATTGTCATAAGCATGGTTTAATGACCATTTCATTCGTTCCAATTGAAGGCTGCTGATTTCATCACGCGATGCTGTTTCAATGGGTTCAAGTTCTGATTTTTTAGGTGTTAAGTCTTCCATAATATTCCTCCTGTGAGGTTACAATCTAGTCGTCATAGTAAACGGCATGAATTAAAAATGCGTGCCTTTAATGGTGCGTGAATGCCCGCGAAATTCAGCAATATGCTGTCCTTTTTGGTTTTCAACGCGAATGTCGTAAATGCCACTTCGTCCTGAAACGACATTTTCTTTTGCGGTGGCTGTTAGTACATCACCTTCAAAACCGGGGGCCAAATAAGATACACTACAATGCTGGGCAACTGCATTTTGATTGTAGCTGTTACAGGCAAAGGCAAAGGCAGAATCGGCTAAGGTGAAAATGAACCCGCCATGGCACGTGTCATGGCCATTGGTCATGGTTTTCTCCACTGTCATTGTGATGGTGGCTTGGCCGGGGGCAATGGAAAGGATTTCCATACCTAAATGTTTTGTTGCCGCATCATTCGCGAGCATTGCTTCTGCTGATTTTTCAGCGATTTCTTGTGGTAAAAGAGTATCTGACATTATTCTTGGCCTGTGAAGTTTGCAGGGCGTTTTTGAATGAAAGCAGAAACCCCTTCTGCATAATCAGGGGTGCGTCCTGCACGGCGTTGCATGTCGCGTTCAAGGTCTAATTGTGTATCAAGGCTGTTTGTTGCTGCGGCATGGATGGCTTGCTTGGTCATGCCAAGGCCAATGGTTGGGCCTGATGCAAGTTGTTGGGCCAATTTTGTTGCGGCAGACATTAGGTCTTCATTTTCAGCTGCGGAAGCAATAAGCCCCCAATCGAACGCTTGTTCTGCTGTGATTGGTGTGCCTGTTAGAATTAGGAACTTAGCGCGGGCCTCACCAACAAGTTTCGTCAATGACCATGTGCCGCCAGAATCAGGCACCAAGCCGATCTTGCAGAATGCTTGGATGAATTTTGCTGATTTTGCCGCAAATACAATATCACATACAAGGGCGATATTGGCACCTGCACCTGCTGCAACACCGTTTACTGCACAAATCACAGGTTTGTTCATATCACGGATCAAACGTACAAGCGGGTTGTAGAATTTATCAAGAGTTTCACCTAAGTCAGGTGGTCCATCCATGGTTTCAGGATCACGATCCCCTAAATCTTGTCCGGCACAAAAAGCACGACCAGAACCCGTTAAAAGAACAGCACGACAACTATCATCTTTTGACGCTTCGCTCATCGCTGCGAAAAGGGCAAGATGCATTTCTTCGTTAAAGCTGTTCAGCTTGTCGGGGCGGTTTAAGGTTAAGGTTGTTACGCCATTTTCTTTATGGATAAGGATCGTATCGCTGCTCATGTTTTCACCCTTTATAATTTTTATCCTTATTAAGCGTCGCTATAATTGGATAATATTTCGGCCTCTATGAAAAAGAAAAACCATGTGATAAAAAATTGTTTCGTTAATTCGTTAAAAATATCTTGCATAAATCGACCGGTCGGTCAATAAATAATCACAGTAAATCATATTTTATTGAATTTCGTGTGACAGATTAAGAGGAAGGTCAACATGTCTAAATTTTTCGATACCCATCGCGAGATGCTGGATAAGGCAATTGAAACTGCAGAGAAGCGTGGCTATTGGTCAGCCTTTCCAGAAATGCCAAGTGGTAAAATCTATGGTGAAACAGCGAAAGCTGATGGGCAAGCTGCATTTGATGGCTATTTAAACAATGATTTTATCATTGATGGTCATCCTTCAGAAGCAACTGTTGGCGCAGAAAAATCCCCTTATGGAATGGATTTAAATGTTAAATATCCATCTGCCAGTGCGGACGTGTTGGTTGCTGCGGCTAAAGAAGCCGGTGTTTCATGGGGTAAGGCATCTGTAGAAGATCGTGTTGGGGTT
>CBFCZA010000457.1:0-1953 GCA_965602285.1 uncultured Curvivirga sp.
GGACCAAGCCGTATCATTGTCATGCCAGATAAATCCATAGGGCTTTTTATTTTATCCAATGATCAAAATGGTGAAAAACAGTATTCTTATTGGCGTGGACAATCTGCTGCACGGCATGTTTTTGATGAAATTCACGACTTAACCGAATTTGATCATGTGTATTTTTCAGGCATCACGGCTGCCATTACATTTAATCGGGAAAACTTACTGCAAAGCATAAAGCATGCGAAACAAAACGGCGCGTTTGTCACTTATGATTTGAACCATAGAAAACTTCTATGGAATGAAAAGGATGCAAGGGATTTTGCCGAAAAAGTAAGCAAAACTGTGGATGTTATGAAGGTTTCCGATGAAGAATTAGATGTCCTTTTTCCTGACATGTCAATTCAGGCACTATCTTCAAATTTCCCTGAGGTGGAATGGGTGTTCACCTGCTCTCATGGCAAGGCAGAGGTCTGGAAGATGGGCGCTTGCGTTGCCTCATTGAACTTTGATCCTGTGGATCATGTTGTGGATAGTTCCGCTGCGGGGGATTCTTTTACCGCGACCTATCTACATGCAAAGATGAAGAAGAAGCCACCTTTGGAAGGGTTGCGACGGGCCCATAAAGTAGCAAGCCAAGTTGTTACTAAAAAAGGCTCTATTGTCACTGTTGATATTAGTAAGTTGGATTGAAATAAGATGAATGATGTTTTTTCAAAAATAGAGGGAATGCCACTGATCGCAATATTGCGTGGTATCACACCTGATGAGGCAATAGCGGTTTCTGATCAGCTGGTTGAGGCAGGATTTGTTTTCTTGGAAGTGACCTTAAATAGCCCTGATTGGGAAGAGAGCATGAAATTAATTTCCCAAAAACATGGGAAAAATATTGTTCTTGGTGCTGGTACTGTCTTGCATCCTGATGAGGTGAAGCGCGCAAAAGCTGTTGGTGCTGAAATGATTATTTCACCAAATTTTGATGCGGATGTGGTACGTGAAGCAAAGGCACAAGGTTTGGTTTCTGCGCCGGGATGTTATACACCCAGTGAATGTTTTCGGGCGTTAAAAGCAGGAGCCGATATTCTGAAAATATTTCCAGCAGATACATTGGGACTATCATTTATTAAGGCTATTTCAGCCGTTTTGCCAAAAGGTACAAAGATCTGTCCCACAGGTGGGGTTACATTGGATAATATGTCTGATTTTGTGAAGGCTGATGTTTATGCCATGGGAATGGGGTCTGCCTTGTATAAGGCGGGCAAGGCGGCAGATCAGGTTGGGGCGGATGCGCGCCGCTTCATAGAAGCCTTTCGTCAATCCTCCGTGAATTGATCTTGCCTACCATTTAGAAAGTTATATGGCTATATTAAAACTTTGACGTTGGAACATGTGGATGGATGGACCCAACAGCAAGATGCATGAATTCGCAAAAAGCTTTTGCGGCTTCTTTACGTTTCTTGTTTTTAGGCCATGCAACACCTACATCCATGCTTGGGATTTTGTCAGATAAGGTAATGACATCAATTCGTTTTCCTTCAAGGGACCATGGGCGATAGACCATGTCGGAAAGAATAGATACACCAGCACCGTTAGCAACCATACTTCGGACGGCCTCAACAGAAGACGTCCTAAAAATTACATTGGGCCTATAGGTTGTTTGATTCCAATACCTTAAGGCCGTATTGCTGGCTTCATCAACAGTTAGCATGATATAGGGTTGATCGGATATATCTTGTAATGTGATGGATGGTTTTTCTAATAGGTGATTTTCAGAATTTACCCAAAGGCGCCGCCTAGATTGAAGTAATGTTTCTGTTAATATGTCTTCTTGGTTGGCAAGGTTAGATGTAAGCATCATTGCTAAATCAAATGTGCCCGTTATAAGGCCGTCTTCGATAGATTCGCGATCTGCTTCCTTTAAGTTAATTTTGATATTTGCTAAATGTAATATGTTTAATTGTTTAACAAATA
>CBFCZA010000458.1:0-1944 GCA_965602285.1 uncultured Curvivirga sp.
AATCTTTGTTTATACCCCACGTGGCTATGCCAAAAAGATGACGGATTAAGAAAAGGAAATATCCCCATGACTGTACATTTCATTGGCGCAGGCCCCGGTGCAGAAGACCTCATCACTGTGCGTGGCTTAAAGCTTATCCAAAAATGTAAGACCTGCCTTTATGCAGGGTCCCTTGTGCCTGAAGCCATTGTATCAGAAGCCCCGAAAGATGGCTTGGTTCTAGATACAGCCCCCATGCATCTAGATCAAATCATCGAAGAAATCGTCGCGGCCCATGAACGTGGGGACGATGTTGCCCGTGTTCATTCTGGTGATCCATCTATCTATGGTGCGATCGGTGAACAAATCCGAAGATTAAAAGCATTGGGCATTCCGTTCGACATCTGCCCCGGCGTGCCTGCATTTGCCGCCAGCGCAGCCATAGTCGAATCTGAATTAACCTTGGCTGGCGTCAGCCAAACCATCATTTTAACCCGTACTTCTACGCGTTCTTCTGAAATGCCAGAAGGCGAAGATCTAACAACGTTAGGAAAAAGTGGTGCTACACTTGCAATCCACCTTTCTGTTACAAACCTTGCGAGAGTCATCAGAGAGCTAACCCCCCTATATGGTGAGGATTGCCCTGTCGTTGTTGTGTATCGTGCAACTTGGCCTGATGAAAAGGTTCTTCGTGGCACACTTTCTAACATTCGTGCGAAAGTGAAGGCAGAGAAACTAACCCGTACTGCCCTAATTATGGTGGGCAAGGTTTTTGAAAATGAAGAATTTGACGACAGTCATCTTTATCATGTGGATCACACACATGTATTACGTCCTAAAGCCGACTGATAAATAATTTAAACACGCATAAAAAACAGGCCGGGGAAAGTTTCCTCGGCCTTTTGCGTAAGTTCTATACTTATAAAGGGAGATAAATCAAACTGGAGGTATGTTCTATCTGTATGTATATATAGCCCAACAAATTTCACCCGTCTGTGATCTAGATCACAAAATGTCGGTTTCTTAATCTGCTTCTTTTTCTGAATCAACCGGCACAGCATCCGCCTTGCGAATGATGAATATATAGGCGGCTAAGGAAGAACATCCCATAACAGCAATAGCAAAGGCCATTGGAAAGGCAGTACCGTCAAATGCATAACTTACCGCTAACCCTATAAACGCAGCCCCAGAATATTGCATAAACCCAGTCAAACTACTTGCAGCACCAGCCATCTTTGGAAAAGGCCCGATACCACCAGCCATTGCATTTGGTAAAACCAAACCCATACCAGCTGAATAAACCATCATCGGGAATAATATTGAAATCACACTCACCTGATCAATCAATGTCGCCGTTACCATTATGATACCAGCAATTGCTTCTAACACAGATCCCATCAAAATTAATTTCGGGATGCCATGACGATGAACCGTACGTCCACCATATTGGGTACTGAACATATAACCGAGAACCATTGCTGCAAAAACAAGCCCATATTCACCAGCATCCAACCCCAGCACATCAATAAATACAAAAGCCGAACCAGATATCCAAGCAAATAAGCCTGCATAGGTGGTTAGGCTGGCTAAGATAAAGCCACGAAACACCCGATGAGACAGCATCGTTTTAAAGTTTTCTAACATCCGCGTTGGACGAATAGCATGTGGATCCATATGTTTATTGGTTTCAGCTAACATTAAAACCAAACCAAGCAAACATACCCCACCAAATACGGACAACATAACAAAGTTACCATGCCAGCCAAAGAAAACCGTCACAACACCCCCTAAGATCGGACCGACAGCAGGGGCAATAGACATGGCGGACCCCATCAAAGAAAGCAACCTTGCCGCCTTAAGCGGCTCATAACCATCACGGATAACAGCGCGCGCAATGCCAATACCACCACATGCCCCAACAGCTTGGAAAAAGCGCCCCGCGATTAACTCTTCTATGGTTCCTGC
>CBFCZA010000459.1:0-1935 GCA_965602285.1 uncultured Curvivirga sp.
AAGGGCCAGCCAATAGCACGGCGCGCCATTTCGATCACAATAGCAAGCAAAGTAAGTGCCACGCCCGTTTGAAAATCGCTATTTAGATACCCATATTGGTCGCTTAATCCATCCGCATTCAGTGCAATCCAAATCGTAGCTAAAACACCAATAATGGTTAGGGCCATGCCACTGGTTCGCGTGGATTTACCTTTTGCCATGAAGACCAATACCCACGGCAGTGCTAGGGCCATATGTAAGGGACGGCTTACCAAGTTGGGGATCAAACCAGAAAAGATCAAACCTATATGAAAAGCAATGGAAAGGGCCCCAAACAGAGACCAAAACAGGCGTTCTTTAGGCGTCATAGAATCTGACCTTTTTGAAACAGACAACCCGGATAGTATCATCTACCCGGGTCATCATCAGGTTTTAATGTTTATACTACTTGTGATGCGGCGCTAAGTTTGACCCCATCTCCGCGTAAAATTTCAAGGCACCCGGATGGATTTTTCCTGAGATGTTTTCGAGCATCTTGTCAGATACACCGTTCCACCAAGCAGCTCCCTTGCCCATGGTTGCTTTTTGCTCCCAATAGGTTTTGGTCAACTTGTAGGCCGTATCATTATTCATTTCCATCGTGGTGTAGGCAACCACTGGCAAAGATGTGGTAACGATCTCAGAATCTTGACCCGCATAAGTACCAGCAGGGATGATAAGACGAGTACGTTTGGTTTTAGTAATTTGATCTTCTGAAAGGGTTAGAACTTTCACGTCAGTACCGGCTGCGGCTTCGATCACGTTCGGCGCAGGGAAAGATCCAGCAGTTACAAAACCATCAATTTGACCATTTTTCAACGCTGGTACTGCGTTTGACAATTCTACATCAGCCAAAGTTACTTTGCCTTCTAGTCCGAAAAGTTTCAGGTATTTCGCCCCTTCTTTAGCGCCAAAACTACCTTTACCAATCAAGATGGTCTTGCCTTCTAAACCCGCAAAACTGTTGATACCAGAATCTGCCCGCACAACAAAATGCATGGTTAATGATGGGATTGGGAATAGGGCACGAATGTTCGCATATTTAGGATTCGTTTTATCCTTGAACATAGCTTTGCCTGCTTTTGCAAGCTTCACCAAAACGGGAGGCGTTGTAAAAACATAATTTCCCGGACGCACAGTAGCACCGATCACATTTTGAACCGACCCTTGGCTTTCTTCTACGGTAACAATCACGTCACCATTACTGCCAGCTTTCATCGCTTCGGAGAATTGTACCGCCATTTGATAATAAGAAGACGTGGTTTTTGCGGACTTATAAGTCACACGTGTTTCTGCATGGGCCACACTGCTTGATACAAGAGCGACGGCCCCAGCAAGGGCTATTTTCTTAAATAATTTCATTACTTTCTCCTAGTTCTATACCCTAAATGGGTTTTTATTGTTTAAAACTTATACATATCTTCTTCTTGGTAATATTCATTGAAGCCAACGGTTTTTTGCAGGTCTTCAAAACTCATCTGAGGTTTTGGGAAATTGCCGGCCTTCATGTCCGCCAGAGCATCTTGTATTGCCTTAATGGCCCCCAACAAGGTGGTAAAAGGATAGGTGGCAATAGAGAAACCAAGTTTTTGCAAATCTGCCACATCTAAAAATGGGGTCAAACCACCCTCTAGCATATTGGCCATCTTTGGGCCTTCGACTTGTTTGCAAATCAACTCCATTTCTTCCACTGACTTTGGGGCTTCTATAAAGGTTATGTCTGCCCCAATTTCCCGAAACATCTGGGCACGCACAATAGCTTCGTCCAAGCCTAAGCTTTCCCGTGCATCTGTACGTGCCAAAATCAGGATATCCGCGCCGGCATTTCGTGCATCTACCGCCGCACGAATACGTATGAGGGCTTCGTCTCTTTCCACCACTTGCTTGCCTCGTGTATGACCGCAGCGTTTTGGCGAG
>CBFCZA010000460.1:0-1930 GCA_965602285.1 uncultured Curvivirga sp.
CAATGGTTCGATCACAGTGCTGTAAGACATCAATGCAAATCCATCGACGAGCAAAAATCCAATTCTATAGATTTTTTTATTAGATAAGGTCATGTCTATTTATATATAAAAAATGTCCATTAATTGAAAGTCTAAAGATGTGTTTTTATTCAAAATCAACGAAACAATAAGGTGATTTATAAATGCATTATTCAGCTTGGTCTTTATTAAAAGAGACATTACGTGGCCATAAAGGTTGGAAGCCAGCTTGGCGTGATCCAGAACCACAATCAGAATATGATATTATTATCGTTGGTGGTGGTGGTCATGGGTTGGCAACGGCTTATTATTTAGCAAAAGAATTTGGTCAGGCACGTATTGCTGTGCTGGAAAAGGGCTGGGTTGGTTCGGGCAATATTGGGCGTAATACAACGATTGTTCGTTCCAACTATATGCTGCCGGGGAATGAACCATTTTACGAAATGTCCATGAAACTATGGGAAGGGTTAGAGCAAGATTTTAACTATAACGCCATGGTCTCCCAACGCGGTATTTTGAACTTGTCTCATACGGATTCGCAACAAGATGCATTTAGGCGTCGTGGTAATGCCATGTTGTTAAATGGTGCAGATGCGGAACTTCTTGATAAAAACCAAGTCCGTGAAATGTGCCCTTATTTGAACTTTGATAATGCACGCTTCCCTGTTAAAGGTGGTTTGTTGCAACGTCGTGGTGGTACTGTTCGTCATGATGCGGTTGCATGGGGCTATGCCCGTGGTGCAGATCAACGTGGTGTCGATATCATTCAAAATTGTGAAGTCCAAAACTTCATCATTGAAGATGGTGTGTGCAAAGGTGTTGAAACCAGCCGTGGTATGATCAAGGCGAAAAAAGTGGGCGTTGCAGTCGCAGGTTCCTCTGGACGCGTGATGGCAAAGGCCGGTATGCGTCTTCCAATCGAAACTCATGTGTTGCAAGCTTTCGTATCAGAAGGTCTTAAACCTGTTCTTCCAGGGGTTGTTACCTTTGGGGCGGGGCATTTCTATGTAAGCCAATCTGATAAAGGTGGCTTGGTGTTTGGTGGGGATATCGATGGATATAACACCTATGCACAACGCGGTAATTTGCCAGTTGTTGAGGATGTATGTGAAGGCGGAATGGCCCTTATGCCAATGATCGGACGCGCTAAGCTTCTACGTAGTTGGGGTGGCGTTATGGACATGTCTATGGATGGGTCGCCTTTCATTGATAAGACCGATATCGATGGTCTCTACCTGAATGCGGGTTGGTGTTATGGTGGCTTTAAGGCAACTCCTGCTTCTGGTTGGTGTTTTGCACATTTACTTGCAAAAGATGAACCCCATGAAGTGGCCAGCAGCTATCGCCTTGATCGGTTCAAGCGCGGTGCGATGATTGATGAGAAGGGCATGGGTGCCCAACCAAACCTTCATTAAGGGTTAACCCTGTTTTAAAAGAGCATAAGATATGATTATTAATCACCCCTTATTGGGACCAAGAGATGCCGCAGAGTTTACTGTTTTAGGGGATGCAAACCTAATTCATCGCCCTGATTGGCAGGCAGAAGATGCCTCTGAACAATTTCATGAATATTTATATTTGCGCGATAATCCCGCAGGTATGCATCGGGAACTTTGGTATCACGAACAAGGCGATCGTAGCTGGTTGGTCGTGACCAGAAATACTTTAACCCATGAAGTAACAAAGGTTGAACTGGCCCGTGATGTTGCTAAAGCAGAGGGGCGTTCGCGATGAATAATGACTTTAGATTAAAAGGTGGTTTGGTTGATCGCGAAACTATACTGGATTTTCGTTTTAACGGAAAAACCTATGAAGGTTTCGGGGGCGACACCCTTGCGTCTGCTTTGTTAGCAAACGGGGAAAAACTTGTCGGGCGTAGCTTCAAATACCATCGTCCACGTGGTATCTTCTC
>CBFCZA010000461.1:0-1926 GCA_965602285.1 uncultured Curvivirga sp.
AAGAGTTACGTATCGAATTAAATGGTTTGGCCCGCGAAGCAGGTTTCTTTGCCCCTCATGTACCGAAAAAATGGGGTGGTATGGGATATGATCATGTCACCATGGCCATTGCATTTGAAGCAGCCGGTCTATCACCATTAGGACCAATAGCCCTTCATTGCGCCGCCCCCGACGAAGGCAACATGAATTTAATGGACAAGGTTGGAACGGAAGAACAAAACAAACGTTGGTTGGAACCATTAGCACGCGGTGACATTCGTTCATGTTTCTGCATGACTGAACCCGATGGGGCAGGTGCAGATCCAACAAAAATGATCACCAAAGCAACCTATAATGAAGACGGCGATTTCATTGTTAATGGTCGTAAATGGTTTATCACAGGTGCAGATGGCGCCGCCTTCACGATCATATTTGCAGATGTTGTTGCCGAAGGGGACAAACCCAGTGGTCCAACAATGCTTATGTCCGACATGGATGCAGAAGGTATCAATCTTGTGCGTGCGCTTGATACCATCGATAACAGCTTCACTGGTGGGCATTGGGAAGTAGAGCTTAAGGATCTTGTCGTTAAGAAAGAAAATGTTTTAGGACAAGTTGGTGACGGCTTCAGAAATGTACAAGTACGCCTTGCCCCTGCACGTTTGACACATTGTATGCGTTGGTTAGGTGGCGCACGTCGCGCCCAAATGATCGCAACAGATTATGCTAGAAAACGTGAGGCATTTGGCAAAACTTTAGGACAACATGAAGGTGTTGGTTTCATGCTGGCTGATAATGAAATTGACCTTCAACAAAGCCGATTGATGATTTGGTGGACAGCAAGCGAATTGGATAATGGTGGCAAAGCCCGCCATGAATCCAGCATGACAAAAACGGCAGTGGCGGAAGCATTATTTCGCGTAGCAGATCGCTCTGTACAAATTCTTGGCGGATTAGGTGTTTCTGCTGATACTGTCGTGGAACAAATCTTCCGTGAAACACGTGCCTTTAGAATTTATGATGGCCCATCAGAAGTTCATCGTTGGGCAATTGCGCGTCATGTATTGAAGAATAATTAAGGAGGCTAGCGATGTTAAACGATCTTTTTGACCTATCTGGAAAAACAGCAGTTATCACAGGCGGTGGACGTGGCATTGGTCGGGCTATTGCCGAGGAATTTGCAAATCGCGGGGCGAACCTTGCCCTTGCAGGGCGTAACTCTGATGCGCTAGAAAAAACTGCTGGCGAATTAAGCGATTATGATATCTCCATCAGCATGCATCAAGTTGATGTATCAGATTCAGAAGCAGTACAAAAATTCCGTGACGATGTATTAAAAATTCACGGGTCGGTAGATATTTTAGTGAATAATGCTGGCATCAGTCCTGTTTATGCATCAACAGAACATACTAGTGACGAAGACTGGTTGCAGCTAAACAACGTGAATTTGTCTGGCGTCTTTTATTGTAGCAAGGCCTTTGCCCCCGCTATGTTGGAACAGAAAAAAGGCAGTATCATTAATATTTCTTCTGTTGCGGGTCATGTGGGATTGGAAAAACAAGCCGCCTATTGTGCGACCAAAGGTGGGGTTGAACAGCTAACAAAAGGCATGTCTCTTGATTGGGCTAAAAAAGGTATTCGGGTCAATGCGATTGCCTATGGCTTCATTGCAACGGACCTAACCCAAGGCCTTCGCGATCACGATATTTTATCAGAAAGATTGCTAAGCCGTACTCCCATGGGTCGCTTTGCAGATCAAGAAGAAGTTACTGGCGCTGCGGTTTTTCTTGCTTCTAACGCCTCTAGTTATGTGACAGGAACAAGTGTCATTGTGGATGGCGGCTGGACGGCAATGTAGGATCATCATGACCAAGCCCCTATTCAATCGATTAGAAAAAACACCTGCCTATAAGGTTGTTGCTGATACTTTGCAAAAAGCCATCATGG
>CBFCZA010000462.1:0-1923 GCA_965602285.1 uncultured Curvivirga sp.
TAAGATTTCTAAAGTCCCATCCGCCGCAGCCGCAGCCGTGGTTTTGGTAGAGGCTGGAGCCACAAGAAGGCGAGTTGTTTTAGAAACCTTATTGCCCTTCAATACTTTTGCCGCCATTTGAAGATCTATAAGTTTGGCCCCCGTACAAGCGCCAATATAACATTGATCAAATTGAGTTTTATCAGCATCCCCTATATCCATTGCATTTGCTGGGCTATGGGGAATGGCAATTTGTGGATTTAAATCTTGAGTATTAAATTGATGCTTGGCGCGATATGTCGCCCCGTCATCTGAGCGCCAATGATCTATCGATCCGATATCCCCACCAGCATTCTTAATAAATTCAACTGTGGTTTCATCAGGGGCAATAATACCTGCTTGGGCGCCAAGTTCCGCGGCCATATTACTCATGGTCATACGTTCAGGCATTGGTAGTCCGGCGATGGTACTTCCTGTATATTCCACAGCTTGATAATCGCCACCATCCATACCTAATGTCGCACAGGTTTTTAGCATCAAATCTTTACTACTGATTCCAAGCCCGATTTCTCCATTCCATTCCACCAAGATGGTTTCAGGAACACGTATCCATGTTTCGCCTGTGGCAAGAATGCCAGCCATATCCGTAGCACCGACACCAAACATATAACACCCAAACGCACCACCAGTAGGTGAATGGCTATCACCACCCACAACAAACATACCGGGTTTTAAATGCCCTCGTTCTGGCAAGATGACATGACAAATACCTTGTTGGTCATAGAAATTATCTACACCAGATTTATGTGCCCAATCGCGTGTAAATTTTAAAATTGCAGCACTTTCCGCATCTACGGCAGGCACAAAATGATCAGAGACCAAAACAACCTTGTCCTTATCCCAGACACCAACGCCTAAGTTTTCTAGACGTGAAGCCACACGACGCGGCCCCCCACTATCATGGATCATCGCCAAATCAACATTACAAGTGACAATTTCACCCGGTGTGACATGATCAAGGCCAGCAGCTTTAGATATAATTTTTTCAGCTAATGTTTGTTTCATTATTTTTCCTACATCCCGAGATAGGATTTACGTAAAGCTTCATCATTCACCATATCTTTCGCTTGTCCTTCTAAAACGACAGACCCATTTTCTAAGACATAAGCACGATCAGCGATTTCAAGTGATTGAACCACATTTTGCTCTACCAACATGATGGTTAGACCGTCTTCATGAAGTTTCACAATAAGGTTAAACATCTCTTCAACCAACAAAGGCGAAAGACCAAGAGAGGGCTCATCCAAGATAAGAAGTTTTGGCTCAGCCATAAGACCACGCCCAATGGCGAGCATTTGTTGCTCCCCACCAGATAAGGTCCCTGCCATTTGGGAAAACCTTTCGCCCAATCGTGGGAAGATAGAAACAACACGTTCTATATTTTTTTCACGATTTTCTTTTCCACGACGATAAGAACCCAACTCTAGATTCTCTTTTATGTTCATATTGGGGTAAATACGACGTCCTTCAGGAACTTGAATTAAGCCACTTTGGACAACTTCCGTAGAATCTTTTCCCCCAATTTCTTCACCATCAAATATAATAGATCCCGACATGGGAGAAATCACGCCTGACAACGTATTATTCATTGTCGATTTACCCGCACCATTACTGCCTAATAATGCGACGATCTCACCTTTTGCGACGTTCAAGCTTACATCATGAAGAATTTCGACTTCACCATAGCCTGATTTTAAATTTTTAATTTCAAGCATCGCCTTCTCCCGTCTTCGCATCATTTGCATCAGCAATACGTTTTGCCGCACCATGCCCTAAATAAGCTTCGATCACTTCTGGCATCGCTGTGATTTCCTTTGGCGTACCACCAGCAATGATAGATCCGTTATTCAAAACATACGCTCGATCAGAAAGGCTCATAACCGC
>CBFCZA010000463.1:0-1919 GCA_965602285.1 uncultured Curvivirga sp.
ACCGTACCAGAAATTGGCACTATAAAAGCAAAAGAACCACCACTTGTGATCATCACATCAAACCGTACCCGTGAAATACATGATGCGATCAAACGGCGCTGTTTCTATTATTGGGTAGATTATCCTGATGCAGAAAGAGAGCTGGAAATCTTACGACGTAAGGCCCCTAACGCGCCACAGGAACTATCAGAACAAATTGTTGGTTTCATTAATAAACTTAGAAATCTAGATCTATTTAAACTTCCCGGTGTTGCAGAAACAATTGACTGGGCACATGCCCTGACACAATTAGATAAACTAGCTTTAGATCCTGATACAATTAATGACACGCTAGGTACATTATTAAAATATCAAGATGATATCCAACGCATTCAAGGCTCGGAAGCAGCTAGAATACTGGATGAAGTCAAAGCTGATATGGCAAAAGAGAGCCAGTAATATGTCCGATAAACCTAAAATTATACCTTTGGCAGAAGATAAAACCGCCTTACCTGCGGCAAATCTTTTTATGTCTCAGGCGGATGGGGGACGAATGGCCGACAATATCATGCATTTTGCACGGGTATTAAGAAAGGCTGGCCTACCAATTGGCCCGGGCAAAACATTAGATGCAATCGAAGCTATTTGTGCCGTTGGTCTTGGTACAAGAGAGGACTTCTACTGGACATTACATAGTATCTTTGTGAATAGAAGAGATCAAAAAGACATTTTCAATCAAGCATTTCATGTTTTTTGGCGAAATCCTGATTTCTTAGAACGCATGATGCAAATGCTACTTCCTAGTTTCAAGGGTGATGAAATAGATGAAGAAGATCCTGCGGCACAAATGTCCCCGCGTGTAGCAGAAGCGATGAAAGGTGAACGCCCTCCTCCCATCACTCCAGACACTGAAAATGCTGGTGAAGAGATAGAGCTTGATGCATCGTTAACTTTCTCAAAGCAGGAAGTCTTGGCGCATAAAGATTTCGAGAAAATGACATCTCAAGAACTTGTCGAAGCAAAAGATATGATGCTTAAGCTTAGATTACCATTGGGCGAAGTAAAAACCAGACGTTTTAAAAGAACCCAGACACCAAGCAAAATTGATATGCATGCAACCTTGCGTGCCTCGGCAAGGCGTGGTGGCGATATGATTTGGCTACGCTTTAAAAAACAAAGAACACAACCGCCCCCTATTGTTGTGTTATGTGATATTTCCGGTTCAATGGAAAAATACTCCCGTATGTTCCTTCACTTTTTACACGGTTTAACTAATGATCGCGATAGGGTTCACAGCTTCTTGTTTGGAACACGCTTAACCAATATCACCCGTTACTTACGATCAAAAGACCCAGATGAAGCCATCACAAAAATTGGTGAATCCGTCGAAGATTGGTCTGGTGGTACTAGAATTGGGGAAAGCCTAAAAGATTTTAATCGTTTTTGGTCCCGTCGCGTATTGGGTCAAGGCGCCCTTGTGTTATTGATTACGGATGGCCTAGATCGACAAGGTGCAGAAGGTGTGGCCATAGAAATGGAACGCTTACAAAAGTCTTGCCGTCGTTTAATTTGGCTTAATCCGCTTTTACGCTACCAAGAATATCACTACCGGGGAAGGCGGTATGCTGACTACCAACGATGATGAATGCGCGGAAAAGGTAAGAATTCTCCGACTGCACGGAATTAGCAAGGATGCCTGGAAGAGATACGGGGATGAAGGCTACCAGCACTGGGACACTCTCTATCCAGGTTATAAATACAACATGTTCGATATCCAGGCGGCAATAGGTATCCACCAGCTTAAAAAAGTGGATGGTTTTCTCTGTATCAGGAAAAAGTACGTTGAGACGTATGACAAGGCTTTGCAGGAAATCCCCGAGATAAAGATTCTGGACAGAAAGAAGAACATTAAGCACTCACATTACCTTTATGTTATCCTG
>CBFCZA010000464.1:0-1917 GCA_965602285.1 uncultured Curvivirga sp.
ATGATCCGACGAACGATTATGATCGCGGCAACTGTAAATATAAGAGACAGAAGGGCTAAGCCCATGTTGCCACCACCAGCAGCCCAAGCATCCATTTGTGGTGCTTGGGAAATCAATACGCCTGTAACTCCACCAACAGCAGTGAAACCCATCATACCAACATTGAATAGTCCTGCATAACCCCATTGCATATTCACGCCTAATGCCATGATCGCAGAGATCATACATAAGTTGAAAATAGTTAGGGCAACGGACCAGCTTTGTATGAAACCAACAGACATGAGTAAGCTAGCCATGATGGCGAAATACATAATATTTTTATTTTGTTGAGACATCATAATACACGCCCCCTAAATAGACCTGTCGGTCGAATCAATAAGACCACCACAAGGATAACAAAAGAAATTGCGAATTTGTAATCGGTAGATAAGAATTGCAAAAGGGAATCAGGTTCCCACCCATCAGGACCTAAATACTTAAAGAACTTCTTATAAGCATAAGTGATCGAAACTTCAGAAAATGCAATTATAAATCCACCTGCAATAGCGCCAACAGGATTACCAACGCCCCCTACGATTGCGGATGCAAAAATAGGAAGGAGTAATTGGAAATAGGTGAACGGTTTAAAGCTTTTGTCTAGTCCATAGAGAACACCAGCAATTGTAGCCAAGACAGCAGCAATCGCCCATGTGATCTTAACGACCTTATCAGGATCAATCCCTGACAATAGGGCTAAATCTTCATTGTCAGAATAGGCACGCATGGCGCGGCCCATTTTTGATTTTTGTAAGAATTGGAACAAGGCATAAACCACGATAACTGTAATACCTATGGTAATACATTGTGTCATCTTAAGGGAAAGGCCTTCATTAAGTCCTGTCATTTCCTTAAACTCACGGGCTTTTATGATAAAACGATCGCCATCGGCAAACCGTTGATCTTTTGGCCCAATGATAAAGCGAATGAGACCATTCATGATGAACATGATACCAATGGAGGCGATTAAATAGAATACGGTTGGGCTTTTTCTCTCACGGTAATATCGATAGACTAATTTGTCTGAAAGGAGGACCATAGCAACAGCCGCCGCCGCACCAAAAGGTAAGGCAAGTAGGGCTGTTGGCAGGGGCCCTAAACTAATACCGAGGGATTGGAAGCCCCATGTGATAAGTACAGTAATCATTGCGCCAAAAGCCATGGTTTCCCCATGCGCAAAATTTGAAAAACGCAAAATACTATAGATTAATGTGACACCTAATGCCCCTAAAGCCAATTGGGAGCCATAGGATAAACTAGGAATAATGACAAAGTTTGCCAGAAGGACGAGCGCATTGAGACTATCTTCCATCGATCAACCTCCCAAGAATGATTTGCGGACTTCAGGGTTGTTCAAAAGAGCTTCCCCTGTGTCTGTGAAACGATTGCTACCATTCACTAAAACATAACCGACATCGGCAATGTTTAGGGCCTGACGTGCATTTTGCTCTACCATTAAAATGGCAATGCCTGAATTTCTAATTTCAATAATACGGTCAAATAACTCGTCCATTACAATTGGCGAAACACCAGCAGTAGGTTCATCTAGCATAAGAACAGATGGTTTGGTCATCAACGCGCGACCAACAGCAACTTGTTGGCGTTGCCCACCAGATAGCTCTCCTGCTGGCTGATTACGCTTCTCTTTCAAAATAGGAAAGAGATCGTAAATTTGATGCATTGTATCATTATAATCATCTTCACGACGATAGGCACCGATGATCAAGTTTTCTTCAACTGTCATGGACGTGAAGATATTATGTGTTTGTGGTACAAATGCCATACCAGCATTTACCCGATCTTGCGGTGGTAAATCATTGATGACCTTTTCACCAAGACGTACTTCGCCTTCGCGTAGGTGAAGCATACCAAAAACAGCTT
>CBFCZA010000465.1:0-1912 GCA_965602285.1 uncultured Curvivirga sp.
CATGGCCAGTTGGCGCATAACCGCCCCTGTCCATAGGTGTGTAGGAATTCTATCTTCCATGGGTAAGCCTTACCAATATTTCATCGCATTGACGAATAAGCTACGCATATCTTCTTGGGTTACAGCCAAAGGCGCATTATCAGAAAGTCGTTTTTGCATAAAGGCCCGTTCTGTTAATGCATCGATATCATCATCGCTATAGCCAACAGCAGAAACACCATTTGGCATACCTGTTTGCTTCATCATTTCAATCACGCGATCGGCTAGTAAATCTCCTGCATCTTCTAACGCCACGCCAGTGACATCTGCACCCATTGCACTGGCTGCTTTCATATGACGTTCGGGGCATGCTTTGCCCGTAAAACGGAAAACCGCAGGGGCATTTACGATAACGGAAATTCCATGGGGAACCATCGGATGATTCCCCGGCCAACCTTCAGCCACATAATCATGGGAAAGGCCAGCCACCGCATAGGACATCCCATGTGGCAAATGACACCCCGCATTTCCGAAACCAATACCGGCTAACATGCCAGCCATCGCCATAGATTCATACCCCTCATCACTGGGATTATTCGTGGCCTCAACTAGGTTTTCGCCAATCAAACGAATGGCTTCAAGACAAGATAAATCACTATAAGGGTTTGCCCCTTGGCCTAATGGACGTTTATCAGGAGTTGCCGGTGCAGGGCGATGGGAAAAAGGGCGCGCTGTCACTGATTCTACCGCATGAGAAAAAACATCAAACCCATTTGCAGCCAAAACATTCTTTGGCAAACTGCGTAAATTCAAAGGATCGATGATACCTAAAACAGGGCGTAAATAAGGATGAGAAATGCCACTTTTCAACCCAAGTGCAGGAAAATCACAAATGGCAATTCCTGTACATTCACTGGCCGTTCCAAATGTTGTTGGGCACGCAATATGGGGCATTAACCGTCCGGGAATGGGTTCGGCTTTTCCAATTGGTAAATTTACATAGGTCATTAAATCCGCTGGATAGGTAGATAGAAGGCTCGCTGCTTTTGCCGTATCGATAACGGATCCACCACCAATAGAAAACACACCATCAAAATTGCCACCCTTCATAAATTCAGCAGCAGCAATGAAAGATGCATCCGTCGGCTCGACTTCACATGCATCATAAAGGACCGCATCAACTCCTGCGGCTTTCAATGAAGACATTAATCTATCTGTTGGTTCTAAAACAGCAACACGCGGATCAGTAAACACGGCAACACTCTTCAACCCAAGGGCAACCGCATCACCACCTGCTTCTGAAAGAGCCCCTGCGCCAAATTTTATCTTTGGTGCTTCAATTGTAAAAGCCTTGTCGCCGCCCTCTTTTTCAGTAAAATAATCTTTAAGCATAATACCCCCTGTTTTCAGATTTACTGCTGTTCGTTAACGAACATATTTCAGGTATAGTGAAAGGCTTTTTGTGAAGTTGCAAAGTGATTTTGGAAAAATCTAAAAAAAATTACATAACACTAGGCGTGACCTGCATCTCCGGACAATAATCTAGGGTCAATTCCCAACATAGTCATCGCACGGTCCCATTTACTGAATAATTCATCGTCGAATAATATTTCACCATCCGCACGACAATTTAACCATGCATTTTCCTGAATTTCTGTGTCCAGTTGTCCAGGGCCCCAACCAGCATAGCCAAGTGCCAGTATTTTATTTTGGGGACCAACCCCATTAGAAATATCACGTAAAACATCCACAGTAGCCGTCAACCCAACACCTTCTTCCATAACGACCGTACCTTCTTTTGTATAATCTGTAGAATGAAGGACAAAGCCACGGCCAGCCTCTACAGGTCCCCCAAAATGAACTTTCACATCATGCGCTTGTTCTGTGGTCGGAATGTCCAATTGGCTTAACAATTCACCAAAGGTCAATGTAT
>CBFCZA010000466.1:0-1890 GCA_965602285.1 uncultured Curvivirga sp.
ATGAAGTGTTTTTGCAATTGCACCACCAATACCACCAGAGGCACCAGTTACCAATGCACACTTACCTGTTAGATCAAACATATATTTTCCTTTATGTTCAGGATTTAATTTCTAGGCGTTCTATTTTACAAGCTACCTAGATATTTTTCTACATCAGCAGGTGAACCAATATTAACACCTGTCATTTCTTTTTCAATACGTCGCACAAGGCCGCTTAGGACTTTCCCAGAGCCAACTTCTACTAATTGCTCTACTCCCTGACCCATCATATAGGACACAGATTCACGCCACCGGACACGGCTGCATACTTGTTCAATCAATAATTCACGGATCCGGCTTGGATCAATAACTTGTTCAGCAACAACATTTGCAACCAATGGGACGGATGGCGCCTGAATATCTACGTCAGCTAAGGCTTTAGCCATCGCATCTGCAGCAGGTTGCATCAAGGTACAATGAAAAGGTGCCGAAACAGGCAACAGCAAAGCACGCTTTGCGCCTTTTTCTTTTGCAATAACAATAGCACGATCAATTGCGTCTTTAGAACCACTAAGAACGACTTGTCCCGGTGCGTTATCATTCGCAGCAGTACAAACCTCTCCTTGTGCAGCCTCTGCTGCAACGGCCTCTGCCGTTTCAAGGTCTAGACCAAGAATAGCAGCCATTGCACCTTGCCCTACAGGCACGGCAGCTTGCATCGATTGACCACGTAATTTCAATAATTTTGCTGTTTCGCCTAAGGAAATTGCCTTGGCTGCCGCTAATGCAGAATATTCACCTAATGAATGACCAGCAACCATCGTGCACATTTCTGATAAAGCTTTTCCGCTTTCACTTTCAAGGACGCGTGTCGCTGCAATGCTTACTGCCATCAAGGCAGGCTGTGCATTCTCCGTTAAAGTAAGATCTTCAATGGGACCTTCTGACATCAGGCGAAATAAATTTTGACCAAGAGCCTCATCTACTTCTTGGAAAACTTCACGGGCGATAGGAAAGGCTTCCGCCAGCTCTTTACCCATTCCAACAGCTTGAGACCCCTGACCGGGAAATACAAATGCAGATATCATCTAACACAAATCCTTATGGTTCATTTGATATGATGGTCTTTTCTATAACTTCCAACTACCCAATACACAAGAATGACTTATACATCATTGGGAAGTATGCCATCAATTAAGCTTATAAAAATGACCATGAAGGTCCATAAAAGTCAAGTTTTCAGGGTGTTACAAACCTAAAATGCATTTAAAGTCGATGCTTAAAGGGTTAATCAACCTCGATACGTCCCATCGCACGACTTAAAAAGGCATCAGCCTGATCCGAATCAACGAGAAGCTCCATCAAATGTGCCACCATTATGACATGTTCTTTTGCACGCTGCTTAAACTCCTCAGGCACGGTATGTACATCTTCAAGTAACTGGTCTGCATATTTTTCTAATAATGACACCATTTTCTTGGTTGTTACAGATGCCTTAGCCGCAAGCCCTACAGGGCCTGCAATCTTAGTAATTTCCTGCATAGACAAAGCGCTTTCACGCGCCAATTTATAACTTTCTTGATCTATATCTTCTCTCAAGTCACTAATATTACGTTTGGTTCGTCCCATTTGAACCTCTCGTTGTTTCAACGCACTTTTTAATTTTTCTAGTGCTTTTTCGAGAATTTCTTCATCCAAGATTTTTGAGATGGCGTTTTGTGTCAAGAATAATCGCTGCCCCCATTTACTATCTTTTTTAACATTCAATTGCGAAGTAATAGAATCTAAAACATCCACATATTCATGAATAAGACCAAACACGCTTTCTTCATCTGGATTCTCAGAGATCATTTTTTTAAGCGCCGTCACCTGATCTTCTAGAAGGTTAAGTATGACCTCTCCGACGGCACC
>CBFCZA010000467.1:0-1861 GCA_965602285.1 uncultured Curvivirga sp.
ATGACGGCGCGTAGCCAAGTTGCCTCTGAAAACCTCATTATATCTGCGTTGGATGATCGTTGGTTATCTCGTTTAGCAGCTGAATAATTTTACCATTGAAAGGAAAAAAAGATGAAACCCCTATATACATCTTCCAAGTTCGTACGTTTTGAAACGCTTGTTCATAAAATGACCATGGTTACAGCTTCTTTGCTTCTTGGATTTATTATAACCGTCGCATTCATGGACGCTGCGTTTGCTGCGCGTTCATCTTCGGGTTATAGCAAAAACGAAGTGAAACAAATTATTATAGAAGAAGCCGCGCGCAATGGTGTTGTACCTGCGGCTTTAGCCTTAGCCGTTGCCCGTGTGGAATCAAATTTCCGCGCGGAAGTAGAAAGTCATGCTGGCGCACGCGGTGTCATGCAAATCATGCCGGCAACGGCCCGTGGTGAATTTGGTGTGCGTGCCAATAAACTTTGGGATCCACGTGTGAATATTCGCCTTGGTATTCGTTTTTTACATCAGCTCTATAAACAATATGGTAAACAGTGGGATCTTGCATTGTCCCATTATAATGGGGGTACATTAAAAGGTCGTGGGGCGAATGCCCGCCCACATAGCTATACCCGAAAATATGTATCTGATGTTATTCGCCATTGGCGCAAATTTGCCCGCAATGATGTAATCCTTGCCAGTAACGATACGGTTAAATCCATCAAAGTATCTGAAGGTAATACAGATCGTTTCGCTTGGGATAAAAATAATAAACCTTCTAAATATGAATATTGGTTGTTGGAAGAGGCAACAGTGGATCGTAATTGGCGTGATTATTTAGATGCTGCGGATCGTATCTTATCTACTGATAAAGAAGAGACATATTTTGATGGCTATGAAATGGTATCTGAAAATGGTCAGGCAGTTGAATATTCTATAGGTCAGCTTTCAGATTTACGCTCAAAATTCCAACATAGCTTAAATAAGGCATTGAATAAATTAGATCGCCCAATGAAAAAGCGCTTCATGTGACGGTTGAACTATTAAGATAATCTTCCTAAACTAAAAAGGTTCGTGACATAGGGGTTCACGGACCTTTTTTCTTTGCGCGGGTTTTAAGGGCAAAATAGGGGTGAGATATGATATCCAATTTTTATGGATATAGCGGTATAAGCGATGAGCTAGCAGGGATATTTGAGGCCCTGTCAGATCAAGAAGCTATGCATGGGAAACGCTATCGTCAATCTGATGTATGGACATTGTTAAAAGATGTGGCGGAACGTCGTTTTGCAACAGGCATTTATGAATTATGCCATCTGCTTCGTGGGTTTGGTCAACTTGACCGACGCGGAGAAGCTGTAAATATATTTTGGATGGCTGAACAAGCCACACCTACTGGCTTCAAAGGGGTTCTAAGTAACTTCGAAAACTCTCCTCGATTAAGTGATGGGGTATCTATCAGCAGCAATATTTTGCAACTTTCTTATCCAGACCATAGCCCGTTTCAGGTGAAAACGGGTCGAATGCCCTATCTTGCGGCGTTATTTGATTTCATGATCAATGCGGTCGGCTTTAGTGAGATTCAAGAAAGTTTAAGAAAACTTACGACTGAAAATTTATCCCATAGAGAGCTATCTGATATTTCTAACCAACTATTTTCGGATACGTATGGCTTTTTAAATGAACATTTGCCTTCCTCACAAGGGCAACGAAAAATGCGCCATATTTTGACATTCCTGAATCATTACCATGGGGATGGTTTCACCCTCTCGGATATCAAAGATGAAACCATCATCGCCTTTTGGGAAGATCAAGAGTTTGGTGAAGATGGAGAAGGAAGCTCTGACTTCATTCGATTTAATACCGTCTTTGATGATTTTACCCG
>CBFCZA010000468.1:0-1858 GCA_965602285.1 uncultured Curvivirga sp.
ATGAAATTAAGAAAACCATTCCGTTGAAACGATTGGGGCTGCCTGAAGAGGTAGCCGCAACTGTTTCCTTCTTATGTTCAACTGGGGCTGCTTATATCACACGGCAAGTGATCTCCGTTAATGGAGGGATTTATTGATGCGCCGCGTTGTTGTAACAGGAATGGGGGGCGTTACGGCGCTGGGGCAAGATTGGGAAAGCATATCTGAAAAATTATTCCTTGGGCAAACAGGCGTTCGCCATATGCCTGAATGGGATAAATATCACGAGATGAACACAAGGCTTGCTGCGCCTGTAGATGGTTTCAACGTGGATAAAAAATATCCCCGTAAAAAAATGCGCAGCATGGGGCCTGTGGCGAAGATGTCGGTTGTTGCCACTGAAACTGCACTTGCGGATGCTGGACTTTTGGAAGACCCAATTTTGACGTCTGGCCGTATGGGGGTGTCTTACGGTTCTTCCTTTGGCTCAACACAGCCGATGATCGCCTTTGCTGAATTATTCACTGATGGTACAATGCGCAATCTAACCGCTACCAGCTATATCAAGATGATGAGCCATACAACAGCTGTAAATATTAGTACATTCTTCGGCCTTAAAGGGCGCACGATCACCACTTCCACTGCTTGTACGTCTGGCAGCCAAGGTATTGGTTATGCGTATGAGGCAATAAAATATGGCATGCAAGATGTGATGATTGCGGGTGGTGCAGAAGAGTTATGTCCGTCGATGGCGGCGGTGTTTGATTCACTATATGCCACCAGCACCCGAAATGATGAAGCTCATCTTTCCCCACGTCCCTTTGATGAAGGGCGTGACGGTTTGGTGATCGGTGAAGGCGCAGGAACTCTGATCCTTGAAGAATATGAAACCGCAAAAGCACGGGGTGCCACGATCTATGCAGAGATCGTTGGATTTGGCACGAATTCAGATGGCAATCATATCACTCAGCCAACGAAAGAAACCATGGAACAAGCCCTTCGGCTGTCATTAAAAGATGCTAATCTCGCACATGAACAAATTGGCATGGTAAATGGGCATGGCACCGCAACGGATCATGGGGATGTCGCCGAATCTCATGCCACATATGCTGTGTTTGGAAATGATGCGTGAGGGTAAATTTAGTAAAATAGCAAACTTAGATAATATCGATCCAAAATGTGCGGATCTAGATTACATCACAGGTGATGCACGCAGCCTCAATAGCGAATATTTCATGAGCAATAATTTCGCTTTTGGTGGTATCAACACATCTCTTATTTTCAGAAGTATATAACCTAGTAATATTCAATAGATTAACTTCACAGAATTCTAGAAATTGATTTTAAAACCTTTATTGTTCTTTGTGACTGTAGATCCCTATGGTGGTCGAAAGGTATTTAGGTAAAGTATATAACTAGGTTTAACATAATCGCAATTTAAGGAGGTTGCGGGCCCCCGCAACCACTTACTTTACTTTTTACATTCTGGAATCACTCTTAGATTGTAAATGTTATGAAGTCAAGTGTAATTGTAAAGGCCCTTCTACTAAGATAGGAGGCAGCACAGAAAATTATCCCCTAAAAAGCAAAAAACTCCAAGGCGGGAACCTTGAAGTTTGCTGAGATAAAACTCTATAAAAGCGTTGAACGGCGCTGTTTGTAGGTCCTATTTTATCTCACAGAAAAAAATCGTCAAGTCCAAAATGCGTTTTGCGCCACGGATTCGTATGTTTTTTTTCAGGGACAATTGCTGAATGAACATGTTGTATAATGAAAACATAAATTTAGACACTAAAAGAGGTGTAAAACCTGTTGGGGTTAGAGTTTCTTCCCCTCACCTTCGCCAATTAAATATATTAGCTGAACAATATTCAGGTCT
>CBFCZA010000469.1:0-1850 GCA_965602285.1 uncultured Curvivirga sp.
GGCGTTGTTCCCGGTTTGCTTATGGGGATTGGGTTCTTCATCACGATTGCGTTGATTGGGCTGAAATATAATTACCCGAAATCAGCAAAGGTTTCTATAGTGCAGGGGCGTCGTGAATTGTTGATGGGCCTTCCTGCGATGAGCATTCCTGCCGTTATCATTGGTGGTATTCTACTTGGTTTTGCGACACCTACAGAATCTGCTTCGTTAGCAATTATCGCAGCCTTGATCATCGGTAAGTTTGTTTACAAAGAACTACGGATTAAAAATTTAGGCAATATTCTATATAAGACGGCATTAAGTTCTTCAGCCGTGATTTTTATGGTTGCGGCTGCGAAGATGCTTGGGTGGGCCTTGATTTTTGAACAAATCCCACAAACAGTTGCCGTATGGCTAACCACAATTAGTGAAGATCCATTTGTATTTTTATTGTTGGTTAACGTAGCATTACTTGTTGTTGGTATGGTGATTGATGGTATTGCAGCCTTGATTATGACCGTGCCGATTCTATTACCGATTGCCACCGATATTTATGGCATAGATCCCTATCATTTTGGTGTGGTGATTTGTTTGAATTTGGTATTAGGGTTGTTGACCCCGCCCGTTGGAACGGGGTTGTACGTGGCGGCCTCTATGTCGAATGTGACACCTACCGCTATCTTTAAGGCACTAACACCGTTTCTTTTAGTTAGTTTAATGATTTTGATACTGCTTATATGGCAACCTACTTTGGTTACATTTTTGCCACAGAATATGTAGTAGAAGGTAAAACTAAAAAACGGCTAACTTGCAATCGAAGTTAGCCGTTTTTGTTTAAGTCAGCAGTTGCTATTCTTTTTCGATTTTAACCCACCCATCAGGTGGAGAACCTTTGCCGGGATGCAATTCGCCACAGTTTGGGCATGTTCGTGCATCTATATCATTGTGGTAGTCATTATAAATTTTTGGAAGAACATTGACGATGTTTTCTGGGGCACCAAGAGGGGTTTCGACACGATGGACCTGTGTTCCACAATTGAAGCAATACCACAGAAAGGCCTCTTTCATGCCGTACATCCGTGGTGATTCAACAACAATACCTATGGACCCTTCTTGAGGGCGCTGGGGCGCATGGATCGTGTGGGCTGGCATCAAGAATACTTCCCCTTCACGAATGGTGACGTCATAAATTTCACCATCTTCTGCAATCTTAAGCACCATGTCGCCTTTGATTTGATAGAACCATTCTTCTACGGGATCATCATGGAAATCAACACGGGTATTGGGGCCACCTACGACCATCACAATCATACCTGAATCTGTATGAAGTAATTTATTGTTAACAGGCGGTGTTAAATATTGCTTGTTGTTCTCGACCCATTTTTCAAAGTTGAATGACTTAAACTTTGGATGTTCCATAATGATATCCCTGTTTTAGTATAGTTATTTTGTTCTCTGATCTTGCATGCTCAAAGCTAGTGGAGTTGTAATTAACCAACAACTGAATTAACTTGAACTAGATATATGATTTGATTATAACAGAGAAATGAAACAAAAAAATAGACATTTTAAAATTGTTGAACGCGTAGCAACGCGATTGAAGCTTAAACAATTACGTTTATTAGTCGCCGTTTCGGAAAATGCTAGCATCTTACATGCGGCTGGAACGATGAATATTTCCCAACCTGCTGCGACCAAACTACTAAAAGACCTTGAAGAAGATTTTGGCGTTCAATTATTTGATCGTTCAAACCGTGGTGCCGTTCCCACAAAATATGGCGAAGCCTTAACCCGTCATGGAAAACTTATTCTATCGCAAATTTCACAAGCGGCACAAGAGTTGGATGATTTAGCAGAAGGAAAAGGCGGGC
>CBFCZA010000470.1:0-1846 GCA_965602285.1 uncultured Curvivirga sp.
TGATGGATGTTCTTTAATTGTACTTTTTCTGCATCTTCAGAATTAATTTTTGAACCTGTTTCAGCCATATATGGCTTATGATAAGCTTCTACTTGGCTTACAGTATACGCACCGCCCCAAGAAACGACGGTCAAGTCACCAGCTTGTGCTGCAGATGCAGCAAAACCGAGTGTCAAAGCAACAGCTGTTGTTCTCAGCAATTTACTCATTAGATTTCTCCCATAATTTTATCCGTTTATTATTCATTGAGTTTCCTCAACTAGATTTCCATGGCCCGGATAATTCACCATGAAAATCAAATTTCTAATAGTTAAGCGTCCAACGCACGGCAATCTTCTGGTTTCCAGCCAATTGTAACATCCGTTCCTTTTTCAAGGATGACATGCCCATGTGCATTTGGAACTTTAACAATAAACTGATCATTTCCAGCAACAGATATACGTGTGCGAATATGGTCACCTAAATAAATAAGCTCTTCTACACACGCCTTCGCGGTATTTACCATACTTCCTGGCTCAGGATTAATGGTAACGCGTTCTGGGCGTAAAGATAATGTTGTTGAAGAACCAACAGCACCAGCATTAACATTCAAGGCAGTGATAAGGTTGTCGCTACCATCGATACTCACGACACAATTATCGCCTTCCATTGCTTTTAATGTACCAGTTAGGCAGTTATTTTCGCCAATAAAACCTGCAACAAAAGCATTGTCTGGTTCTTCGTATAATTTTTCAGGGGATGCTAATTGTTGGATCACGCCATCTTCAAATACAGCCACACGATTAGACATGGTTAATGCCTCAGATTGATCATGGGTCACATACACCATAGAAACACCAAGGTTTTCATGAATATGTTTGATCTCATATTGCATTTCTTCACGTAAGTTTTTATCAAGTGCGCCCAAAGGCTCATCCATTAGAACCAATTCAGGTTCAAAAACAAGGGCACGGGCCACGGCGACGCGTTGTTGTTGACCACCAGAAAGCTGTGCAGGGCGTCGATCAGCAAAACCACCGAGACGCACCATATCCAAAGCCTTATTCACACGATCTTCCGTTTCAGACTTACTCATCCCACGCACTTCCAATGGGAAGGCTAAGTTTTCACCAACAGTCATATGTGGGAATAACGCGTAATTCTGGAACACCATACCAATGCCACGTTTATGAGGCGGAGTATTGTTAATAGGGGTACCGTTCAGGCGAATTTCCCCATGCGTTGGGACTTCAAAACCTGCTAACATCATTAATACGGTTGTTTTGCCTGAACCAGACGGGCCAAGCATCGTTAGAAATTCACCGCGCTCGACATCTAAATTCAAATCTTTAACAACGAGAATTTCCCCATCATAGCTTTTTTGAACACCATCAAACACAACAATATTATCGGCGGATCCCGTCATTGGTTCCATCCCTTACGTAAGTGATTAAAATTTGATTGAGTAATGAAGAATAGCCCGCAACATAGTTGCGAGAAGTCGGCGCGTATTTTGCCTACTGCGACTGGTCCCTTCACCAATTATCTCCCTGCTCATACATTTTTATTATCGTATGTATGAATATTCATTTGTTATCAGGTCTTTTGCCCAATTAATGAACGCAGTTTGCATGTGATACATCGTTGATGTCAACACCATATGCGACAAATTCGCGGCGCAGATTGAAAAAACTAATATATCAACTGGGGTTTGAAGGGTTTATTTAATTTTGAAAATCTTTGAATCAGACTCTATTTAGGCCTAATTTATCCCATATTTTACATAAGGAAGAAATAAATACGCTCATGACCTCGTCATTATGAAGGGGCGATGGGGTTAATCTAATTCTTTCTGTTCCTTTTGGTA
>CBFCZA010000471.1:0-1831 GCA_965602285.1 uncultured Curvivirga sp.
TAGGAAGCCATGCCTCCTCCCCTTTTTTCCAATAAGCTGTCCCTGATAGAATATGATATAATTCAGGGCTTGCATGAAAATGTGGGGCGTAGAAGAAATTGGGAGCCTGAATGACAAGGCCAACCTTAACCCTTAAATGTTCAAAGACGCCTTGTGGACCAAGGATTGGGGCAAAAGTGAAATGATCACTGAAGCTTTCAAAACGTTGGTCTAAATGGGATAGGTTCGCCCATTCCAATTGATCTACTGATTCTTGAAGAATAGCTGTGAGGGGGCCCGAACTACTTTGAAGAAAGTTATTTAGATGTTTCGTGAGCTTATGGGCGCGTGGTAGATGGCCTTCACGTTTTCCATTATGGCTTCCAAGTTTATCCACCAGTTCCGACAAGGTTTCGGCTAGATAAGGATGTTTAGAGATTTCAGATTCATAGAAATCTTTAATGCTATTTGGAATGGAGTGGGTCATGTGAAGGCCTATCCAGTGGTCAATGTGCCTCGCGCCAGTTATCAGCAATGCCTGCATCAACGATTAAAGGAACGCTGAGGGACTTCGCAGGAGCTGCTGCTGCTTCCATCGTTTCTTTTAACAGGGCTGCTGCAGCCTCTGCTTGTGCCTCTGGTGCCTCAAATATCAATTCATCATGAACTTGAAGAAGCATGGTTACATCGTCCATACCTGCCTTTTTAAGGACATCTGGAATACGTATCATCGCACGTTTGATGATATCAGCAGCAGACCCTTGTATCGGGGCGTTGATGGCTTGTCGTTCCCCATGATTACGGCGCATTGGGTTTTTGTCATTGATGGTACCGATGTGGATACGACGACCAAAGATGGTTTCTACATAGCCAGTGGCACGGCATTCTTCTAAAGTCTTATCCATGAAACTACGGATGCCAGGGAATTTCGCGAAATAATTTTCGATATATTCTTTTGCATCACTACGGGAGATGTTCAGTTGATTTGCCAAACCAAAGGCAGAGATCCCATAGACGATACCAAAATTAATCGCCTTTGCATTGCGTCGGATGATAGGGTCCATACCTTCGATGGGAACACCAAACACTTCAGAGGCGGTCATGGCATGAATATCAAGCCCATCACGGAAGGCTGCCTGCATGGTTTCAAGATTTGCAATTTCAGCAATCAAACGAAGCTCAATTTGGCTGTAATCAAGGGCTAATAATTTATAGCCCGGCTTGGCGATGAAGGCTTCGCGAATTTTACGACCATCTTCACTACGTACAGGGATGTTTTGCAAGTTCGGTTCGGTAGAACTAAGGCGTCCTGTCTGTGCCCCTGTCATCATATAAGATGTATGAACCCGTTTTGTGGTTGGGTTGATAAGGCGAAGTAAGGCGTCTGTGTAGGTTGATCGTAATTTACTAAGGCTGCGCCAATCTAAAATCTTAGCAACGATTTCATGTTGATGTGCAAGGCCTTCCAATACATCTACATTGGTAGAATAGCTACCTGTTTTGGTTTTCTTGCCACCGGGTAATTCTAGATCCACAAAAAGAATTTCGCCTAATTGTTTTGGGGACGCAATATTGAATTCTTTGCCGGCTAGTTCACGAATTTCAGTTTCCAAAACGGTGATGCGTTTAGAAAAGCCATCGGACAATTGTTGTAATTGTGCAGGATCAACAAGAATGCCTGCTTGTTCCATAGAAGACAGAACCGTCGCCAGAGGGCGCTCAATTGTCTCATAAACCGTGGTAAGTTTTTCACTTAACAAGCGTGGTTTTAATGTTTCCCAAAGACGTAAAGTGATGTCCGCATCTTCTGCGGCATAGTCACATGCCTTGTCTAATTCAACATAATCAAAAG
>CBFCZA010000472.1:0-1819 GCA_965602285.1 uncultured Curvivirga sp.
CTTCTCTTGTCACAACAAATATTTCATTCATATATTTAGTTGATAAACTACTAGCCGACAAAGCAAGGTTAGTGAAAGATGCCATAACCGCAAAAAAAGTAGCTTTTAAATGCGTCGGTGCGTTTCGTGCGATCCAAGCCAGCATTGGTATCATTGATATTTGCCCAAGAGGTGATTCAAGTGCGGTATCAAAAATAGCAATAAACCGCGCATCGACCACACCTTCTGTCAATGCAGAGGTCAAATCATGAATGCCATAATATAAACCGATATTTGGTAAAGAAAGAAGCCCGCCAGCGATACTAAGAATAACTGTGATTTCAGCGATTGATTTTTTAATCATCAACGGCCGCAAGATCACAAGTCCTATTAACGTTAGCCCATAAGAAATAAAGCTTAGGATGGAGAGGAATTGTTGATCGAACCCCAAAATATCAATTTCAAACCATGTCCCCCCTGCCCCAGTTGATGGCGTTGCCCTAAAGATGAAGACAATGATTGCCGTCCCAATTAACATTCGACCTTGTGATGGTTTAAGTTCTTTTATCAAACGGGACATCAAAAACAAAATAATCGCCATAGATACGATAAAAGTCAGCTCCTGTGCCATAGGAACTTCCCCCAAACCAACGCTTAGAGTGAATGTAACAAAAAGGATACTACCGCCAAAAATCCACCAATTAATTTTAGTTTCTTTCGAAGGTTTATATAGAATCGAATATGCCTCTTTTTTTGAAAAGCCAGAAGAAAGAAGCTTTTTAGCTTGCCGGCGTATTAGTGCCCCGCCCAAAATTACCCCTGAAATCGATAATATAGGAACAAGTAAAGCCCATATATAAACCCTACTATATATATCTATTTTTGCTTTTTCAGATAAAAGTTCAACACCATCAAAAATATAAATATTAATTGCAGAAACGAATAGGACTCCAGAAATAATAGCAACACGCCCAAGAGTTTGCATAGTCATATGCATGGATTTTTCATCTTCATCCGAAAATGGTTCGCCATCATCATTTTTTACAGGGACAGCTTCAACTGTCATTGCATCAGCAACGACATCTTGCAAAACATAACCAGATGGGGCTAACAAAGCACTCAGTATAAACCAAGCCTCTACCGCCATTATGGAAGTCATATATGATGTTTGAGATATCAGCATATACATTATTAATATGCTGGTGGAGATCAACCCTGCTCCAATAAAGACAAGAATTGATTTCCATCGCCAGATTAAATCTACCAAATGACCAATTGGCATTTTTAGTGCCCAAGGGATTCCGGCCCAAAACCCTAACCCCGCAAGAAAGGCTGCAGATAAATCCAAAAAATCTTTGATAAAAAAAGTGCCTACAATAGAAGTTAGGCCAGATACACCCGCAGCAAAATACACCATCAATGGCGGCATATAGGACCAACGGAACTTACGACCTAATTCTAAAACAATAGAATCAAATAAAACGAAAAATTTATGTGCTAATGATGAGGAACTATCCATTTAATGAAAAACCTTTCTTAAGTTAATCATATATGATTCTTTCAACATTAATTATATGGAAAAAAAATAAATAGAAACAACAGAATTAAAATAACTCAATCGTACCTTCTGCAATATCAGTTTTTTCAAAGATACCTTGCTCTAAAAGATTCTCACATAGGTAAACAGAATTTCTACCATGTTCCTTTGCATGATAAAGGGCCTGATCAGAACGATCTAACAACACAGATGCATTTAGTTCATCAGATATACGAGTTACGCCAACACTAATAGTCACCTGCCCGATTTGTGGAAAATTACGTGCGGCCACACTTGCACGTA
>CBFCZA010000473.1:0-1817 GCA_965602285.1 uncultured Curvivirga sp.
ATTACGCGACAGTGCAACCAAGGTTTTAAAACGTGTTGGTCTATTGCGCATGGATGCCCCAACAGCAGAATTATCACATGGGGAACGCCGTCAATTAGAAGTTGCCTGCGCCCTTGCCCTAAAGCCAAAACTATTACTCCTAGATGAACCGATGGCAGGGCTTGGGGCTGGTGGTTCCCAACGCTTAACCGATTTTTTACAGGAATTAAAAAAAGAAGTTCCTATCTTACTAATTGAACATGATATGGATGCGGTATTCCAACTGGCCGATAGAATTTCAGTATTGGTCTATGGCAAGGTCATTGAAACAGGTGATGTTGAACAAATTCGCTCCTCCAAATTAGTTCGTGAAGCCTATCTTGGTGAAGAGGAGGATGCATAACATGCTACATGTAAAAGGCATTGAAACGTTCTATGGCCCTTCGCAAGCCTTATTTGGTGTAGACCTTACCATTGGCGAAGGCGAAATGTTAGCCCTTCTTGGTCGCAACGGCATGGGTAAATCCACAACGGTTAGAAGTATATGTAACCTTTCACCTGCCGCAGCGGGTGAAATACAGTTTTCTGGTAAAAATATCGTGGGCATGTCGTCCCATAAAACGGCGCGCCTTGGTATTGGTTTGGTCCCAGAAGGTCGTCGTTGCTTTGGGAACCTAACTGTTTGGGAAAATTTAATCGCAACGGCAAATCACGGCCCTTGGACCATAGAAAGAGTTTATGAATTCTTTCCACGGCTTAAAGAAAGAAAAAACCAATCCGCACAAACCCTTTCCGGTGGGGAACAACAAATGCTGGCCATTGGGCGTGCCCTCATGACCAATCCACGGCTTCTAATTTTGGATGAAGCCACAGAAGGATTAGCCCCAATTGTACGACAAGAGATTTGGGCCTCTATCCATAAAATTAAAGACGAAGGCCTTTCCACCTTAATCATCGACAAGACCCTCAAAGAATTATTACCCGTGGCTGATCATTGCGTGATCCTTGAAAAAGGAAGATCCGTATGGACTGGGAAACCAGATGATTTAATGTCGGATAAACCGCTACAAGACAGATATCTTGGGGTTTAACTGATGGATATTTTTAAAGTTTCACAAAAGATTCTATTTCAACATTGCGATACCGCGGGGATCGTCTTTTATCCACGTTTTTTTGAAATGGTCAATGCCACAGTAGAAAGATGGTTTGAGGACGAGTTAGGTTATAGTTTCGCCCGTATGCATTTAGAATTGCACACAGGAATACCAACCGCCCATATTGATATAGATTTCAAAAATCCAAGCCATCTTGGTGAAGAAATATATATTTCAATCATTCCACATGATGTGGGCAATAGCAGTATTAACTGTAGCTTTAAGGCACAGGGTCTTGTCAAAGCTGATTTACGTTTTCAAGGTAACGTCACCTTAGTTTATTTTGATGTCAAATCAGGTCGCCCGATCTCTATTCCTGATGACATGCGTTCAGAATTAAATCGCTTCATACAACCGCTCTCTAAAGAGTAGGAGAAAACAAATGCACAAAGAACTACATCCTTCACATTGGAAAAAAGCAGTTGGTTATGCTAATGGAATAGAAGCAAAAGGACGCCATATTTACCTCGGCGGCCTCATTGGTTGGAATGCAGATCAGGTATTTGAAGCCAAGGACTTCATCGGGCAAGTGGACCAAACCCTTCAAAGTATCGTTGAAGTTCTGAAAGAAGCAAATGCAGGCCCAGAACATCTTGTGCGTCTAACATGGTATGTGACAGACAAGCGTGAATATCTTGATAATTTAAAAGAAGTTGGTTATGCCTATCGCAAACATTTAGGGCG
>CBFCZA010000474.1:0-1804 GCA_965602285.1 uncultured Curvivirga sp.
TTCTCAACCATGAAATCAGCTACGTTAGAAGGAAAACAACAATCAAAGCGCGTTAGAGCGACAATTTTCTTTTCTGATGTTAGGGATTTCACAGGCTATTGCGAACAAGAGACACCTGAGAATGTGGTAGCCTTCCTCGATAAATCCTTAGGCATTGTCAATAAAGCCGTTAAAATGCATGGTGGGGATGTCGATAAAATGATTGGCGATGCAGTGCTTGCGCATTTTCAAGGTGAACATTCAGAGGAACTCGCTTTCAACGCAGCGAAAGATGCGATGGATGAAATGCTTTTTGCCGATCTACCCCGTGGAATCGCAATTGGTATTTACACCGGTGATGTGATTGTAGGAACCGTTGGTGGCGATGATCGTATGGATTTCACCATCATTGGCGACACAGTCAATATCGCGTCACGATTATGCTCTGCTGCTAAAGAAGGCGAAATCATTCTGGATTATAATACAGCTTTAAAATCCATGAGTTCAGATCGTTTACAGGCTGTTTCCTCAACAGAAGAAATTACAGTCAAAGGTAAAAAAGAGCCCCTAAAGATCATTCGAATTTAATTAATTAAGTCGTCGTATAACCGCCATCAACAGTATAAGTGCCTCCTGTGCAAAATTGACTTTCGTCACTAGCTAAAAATAACATCATATTGGACACTTCTTCTGGTTTAGCATAACGGCGCAATAGCATCATTTTTTCAAAGGCCCCTTTTGCCTTTTCAGACGCCCCGGGTGCTGCCCCTTCTTCCATCGAACGCATCATTCGGGATTCAACTGGCGACGGACAAATCACATTCACCCGCAGACCTTTGCTGCCCACTTCCGCTGCGACTGTTTTAACCAACCCGATAACCGCATGTTTGCTGGCGACATAAGGACTGGAACGTGCAATACCACGTAACCCAGCAACAGAAGACAGGGCCATGATACTTCCGCCAGATTCTAGCATTGCGCCAACCGCATATTTCAAGCCCAACCATGTACCTTTCACATTCACATTCATCACATGATCAAAATCTGCTTCGGGGTAATCAGTGATCGGCAATACAGCCCCCTCAACGGCTGCATTTAAAACAACAATATCCAACTTATGAAATAGTTTTTTGGCTGTATCAAAAGCCATTTTCATCTGTGCTGAATTCGAAATATCACAAACCATATGAGATGCTTTGCCTTCGGGAAATTCTACCATCATTTGTTCAAGGGCTTGTTGATTATGGTCCAATAGAAAAACTTGTGCCCCTTCATCCACAAAGCGATGAGCTGCCGTTTTACCAATTTCACCAGCTGCACCCGTGATAAGAGCCGTTTTTCCAGATAAGCGTCCCATAGAACTTTCCTTTTTCTAATACAGTCTTAAATTTTCGAACCATCCGAAGGTTAAAACTTCCTGATTATAATTGACAAAAGAAAAATCCTTTGATTAAATCAGTCCCATTGTCGGACAATAGAAATGTTAACGTTTATATTACCTTTGTCAACAATCACAAAATTAATAATAACTTTAAAGCCATCTTACGTTATAATATTGGTTCTGCAGCTGTTCAAAAGGCGAGAAATTTCACATGAGTAATTTAGTACCCATTGGCAAAGAGGTTCCACAAGATTGGCATAAGTTACGCAGCCATTTGAAAGAACATAATCTAGACTTGTCAGAAGGATCAACGCCAAGACAATTTGCGTCTGGTTTTGGAAATCTAAATTACCTTCTTCAAATTGATGGCACATCCTATGTTTTACGTCGCCCACCCTTAGGTCCAATACCACCCGGGGCGAATGACATGAACAGGGAAAATCG
>CBFCZA010000475.1:0-1793 GCA_965602285.1 uncultured Curvivirga sp.
TCCACCAATGCCTTACCATCAGCCGTCTTGGTATGCTTAAAGATAGCAGGCGCATGACAAACTGCACCAACAAGTTTATTGCTGCTGTAAAAGCTTTCAACCAATGAAATTGAATCTTTATCTTCAGCTAGATCCCAAAGAGGACCATGTCCACCCGGATAAAACACCGCATCATAATCATCCGCATTTAGGCTGTTCAATACATGTGTTTTTGCCAAATCAGCCTTGGCATTTTCATCATTGCGGAAGCGTTCAGTCTGTGCTGTTTGCATCGTAGGATCATCGCTTTTTGGATCAAGTGGTGGTTGCCCACCCAATGGGGATGCCAATGTTATTTCTGCACCGGCATCTTTGAATACATAATATGGGCTTGCAAATTCTTCGAGCCAAAACCCTGTTTTCTCCCCTGTATCACCAAGTTGATCATGGGACGTTAACACTATTAAAATTTTCATTTTGTTTCCTAATACTTTGAAATTAATTTTTTTTTAATCGTTCGCAATACGAACAACCAACTTACCGAAATTTTCACCTTCCAAGAGGCCCATAAATGCGGCTGGTGCATTTTCTAAACCATCAACGATCTGTTCTTTGTATTTCACTTGTCCTGACGCCAACCAAGGAAGCATTTCTTTTGCAAACTCGTTATAATGATCTGGATAATCATCAAAAATGATGAACCCTTTAACCGTTAAACGTTTGGTTAAAATTGCGCGCATGATCAAGGCGCTTCTGTCAGGCCCTTCAGGTAATTCTGTTGCGTTATAATGGGCAATCAATCCACAAACAGGCATACGTGCACATGCGTTAAATAATGGAAGTACAGCCTGAAAAACTTTTCCCCCAATATTTTCATAGTAAACATCAACGCCATCAGGGCATGCTGCGGCAAGTTGTTCCGCGAAATTATCTGCCTTATGGTCAATACAGGCATCAAATCCAAGAACTTCAACCGCATGGCGGCATTTATCTTCACCACCAGCAACACCAACAACACGGCATTCTTTGATTTTACCAATTTGACCAACAGTTGCACCCACCGGACCTGTTGCAGAACCAACAACAATGGTTTCCCCTGCCTTTGGTTTACCGATATCTAACAAGCCCATGTAGGCTGTATAACCCGGCATTCCCAAAACACCTAAAGCATAAGAAGGTTTGGAGAAATCAGGCCCCAAACCCGTTAATCCTGTACCATCAGAAACGGCATAATCCTGCCACCCTGTATAACCCAAGATCCAATCACCTTCTACAAAGTTTGAATTTTGACTTTCCACAACGCGGCTAACCACGCCACCAACCATCGGGTCACCAATATTAACTGGATCAGCATAAGATGCAGCATCGCTCATGCGGCCCCGCATATATGGATCAAGAGATAAATAGACACTTCGTAATAGAACTTCTCCGTCCTTGATTTTTGGTACTTCAACTTCTTTAAGAGTAAAATTTTCTGCTGTTGGTGCACCATGAGGGCGCGACGCTAATGTTATTTGACGATTCACTGTCGCGGATTGTCCCATTTTGTAATTCCTTTGATTAAAATAGACCGGTCGTCTATAAAATATTGATAGTTAAAAGCAAAAATAATGATACTTTTCCGTTTGATTATTTACTTACTAAAATTGATTTGGTTACAATCATTGCTTCTTTCAACGCATCATCATTACGATGAATTTTAGTCAGTAGGCTGGCCCCTAACCAAAGTTGATAAAGCATTTTTGCCACATGCCCTGCATCTTGATTAGGTAGTGATCCATCATCTATGCCCTTTGTGATCGCTTGTTGAATAC
>CBFCZA010000476.1:0-1769 GCA_965602285.1 uncultured Curvivirga sp.
ATGTGGTGTTATAATCAGTGAAGATGCCGCAAAGGCCATCATGGAAGCGGATGTTGTGATCGATTTTACTGCCCCTGTTGCGACCGTTGATCATCTTCGTCTTTGTGCACAAGCCGGAACGGCTATCGTGATAGGCACAACAGGTCTTAGCAAAGAAGACGAAGCCAGCATTGAATTGGCAGCGCGCCACGTGCCTATTGTTTATGCTTCTAACTATAGTGTTGGTGTGACACTTTTAAACGAATTGACCAAGAAAACGGCCTCTATTCTTGCAGATGATTATGACATCGATATTTTAGAAATGCATCACCGTCATAAGGTTGATGCACCTTCTGGAACTGCACTAAGTCTTGGTAAGGCCGCCGCAGAAGGCCGTGAAGTTGATCATGACGAGGTAAAACAAGCTGTGCGTGATGGACAAACAGGTCCACGCCCACGCGGTGAAATTGGCTATGCCACATTACGTGGTGGCGATGTTGTTGGGGATCACAGTGTTATTTTTGCAGCCGACGGGGAACGTTTAATCCTAAGTCATAAAGCATCCTCGCGTCAGGTGTTTTCAAAAGGCGCTGTGCGTGCCGCAGTATGGTCAACAGACCAAGATCGCGGCATTTATGACATGAGTGATGTTCTCGGCTTAAAAGAGCCTGTTTAAATAACAGGCCTTCTCTTTATTCCGACTTAACCTTTACGGCTTAAAGTAATACCACATAAAATTAAAGCCAAACCAATAATCGCTGTGGATTTGGGTTGTTCTGCAAGGAAAAGTACCCCCCAAAGCAATCCAAATAATGGAACCATATAGTTATTTAAAGCCAAGAATGATGCGCCGCGCGCGCGAACAATTTTAAGCAATATAATTTGGGCTAAGGCTGTTGATAAAACCCCTAATGCAATCACTGACCAAATGGCTTTTTGTGCGGCATCTATGGTCCAAGGCTGATCTATAATAAGACTTAATGGTATCATGATGATTGTAGACGTGATCATGATCGAAGCCGCAGTAGATCTTCGCGGCCTATTGGAAAGCTTCTTATTTATCAACGCCGTCATACCATAACAAATAGCTCCACTTGCAACAGCAACTTGATGCAAGGCAGCCCCGCCAATTCCCCCTAATGCATCTGCGCCAATCAATACAACAACCCCAGAAAAGCCAACAGCAATACCTAGCAGTTTCCGAACAGATAACTTTTCATCATCCGTCCCAAAATGAACCACAATCAACGTGCATATTGGGACAATTGCCATCAAAATAGAGGCAAGGCCGCTATCAATGGCTTTTTCCCCCCAACTGATCAGGGTAAAAGGCAAGGCATTGCCCAATATAGCAATACCAAGTGCAAGCACCCAAGATCGACGATCCCTAGGAAGAGGTTGCCCCGCCATACGCGCCGCAACATAGAGCAAAGCAGCGGCAATAGTTATGCGACCAGCCGTAATTGTAATGGGTGGAATGGTTTCAACCGCCACCTTAATAAACATGAACGACCCACCCCAAATAGCGGCGAGTAATACCAACAAGACATAGTCAAAATTGGTTTGCTCTTCTGTTCGTATGGAAGAATCAAACATTGGGATGAAACTTTCTAGAAAATTTTTAAGAGTCTGAATAATAGAACTAAAGAATAGAAACGCATCTACTGTGACACAAGGTAACATTATAACTAACAGTTATGAAAAAAGATTACCCCTTTAGGAACTGCTGGTACATGTAAGGCGTCCCCCAACCCGATATTCATCAACAGCCTTCTGTATATCTTCTGCAA
>CBFCZA010000477.1:0-1753 GCA_965602285.1 uncultured Curvivirga sp.
GATAAATATCTTGCTGCATTGGAAGCGGAACATGGATTACCATGTGTTGATGCATTCCGTCATGGTGCAGAACGCTTGATCGAAGGTTTGAAATAAACCTCTTCGGTCTTGAGAGTATTAAAAGGGCTGGAGTTGTCGATTGATGACTCCGGCTTTTTTATATTAGAATAAAAAGAATGAAGTAAAATTAAGTCTATAGGAAATTTCAAATGCCAAATCTCACCATCCGTCACGAAAGTTGGCCTATTGCAGGCACATTCACTATTTCACGCGGCTCAAAGACCAGCTGTGAAACTGTGGTTGTTGAATTAGAGCAGGATGGCGCAAAAGGTTGGGGCGAATGCGTTCCTTATGCACGCTATAATGAAACAGTGCATACTGTGATTGCAGAAATTGAAGCCCTTCGAGATGCGGTTGAAAATGGTATGACCCGCGAGGAACTTCAAACCAAAATGAAGGCAGGGGCCGCGCGAAATGCACTTGATTGTGCCTATTGGGATTTTGAGGCCAAGAAAACAGGAACACCTGTTTGGAAACTTGCTGGACTTAAAAAAGAACCTGTAGCCTTAACAACGGCTTATACTATTTCTTTAGGCACACCAGATGTGATGGGCGCGCAGGCTGCCAAAAATGCATATCGACCATTGATGAAATTAAAATTAACGGGTGAAGGTGATTTGGAACGTGTATCTGCGGTGCGTGATAATGCGCCAAATACGCGATTGATCGTTGATGCGAATGAAGGTTGGTCTGTTGATCATGTGGTCCCATTCTCTGAAAAACTTCAGGCTTATGGTGTTGAAATGATTGAACAGCCCTTGGCATCAAGTGAAGATGACTTATTGAAAACTGTAAATCATCCAATTACTCTATGTGCCGATGAATCAGCCCATGCCGTCGCAGACTTCCACAAACTTGTTGGAAAATATGAAATGGTGAATATCAAACTTGATAAAACAGGCGGACTAACAGAAGCATTGGAATTGCAAAAAATGGCTCGTGAAGCGGACATGCAAATTATGATCGGTTGCATGCTAGCTGGATCTCTTGCCATGGCGCCGGCCCATCTCATTGGGCAAGATGCAGAAGTCGTTGATCTTGATGGCCCGCTTCTTATCGCCAAAGATCGCGATGTTCCGTTTGAATTTGAAGACAGTCTCATGCATCCGGCGCCCCATGAATTATGGGGGTAACTTAACGTTATTTTAGTTTATGAAAGGTCGGATTAATTCCGACCTTTTTTTATTGTAAAAGAAAAGAGTATTCAATATTACTATTCTCTATTACTCTTTCTTTGTTAAAGGGTTATTGGAATTTATAGGGGTAAAAATGTCAGAAGTTATTCTTAATTTTACACGCGAAGAATATGCGCAGCGATTGACTAATGTTCGATCGGCGATGGAAACTGCGGGATTAGAAGTTTTACTGATTTCCGACCCCGCTAATATGGCTTGGTTGACGGGTTATGATGGGTGGTCGTTCTATGTTCACCAAGTGGTGATCGTTACCCTTTCTGATGATCCAATTTGGTATGGACGTGGCATGGATGCCAATGGGGCAAAGCGCACGGTATATATGGATCATGATCATATCATTGGTTATCCTGATGAATATGTACAATCCAAAGAACGCCACCCTATGGACCACTTGTCCATGCTTCTTGAAGGTCGGGGGTGGGGTAAATTATCCGTTGGTGTTGAAATGGATAACTATTATTTCAGTGCTGCTTGTTATATATCGCTTGTAAAGAACT
>CBFCZA010000478.1:0-1740 GCA_965602285.1 uncultured Curvivirga sp.
TAGGTCAAAAACTGGAATTGCATGGTGGTGGAATTTCAAAAAGATCATTCATCCATATGGATGACGTATCTTCTGCGACCACAGCTTTGTTAACGCAAGGTACTATTGGACATACTTACCATATTTCTACAGATGAAATTGTAACCATCCGTGAGTTGGTTGAGCGTATCTGTGAGAAAATGAATGTGAATTTTGACGAGCATGTTGATGTGGCACCAGATCGCCTTGGTAAAGATGCGGCTTACTTGCTCAGCAGTAAGAAAATCAGAACCGAGCTTGACTGGAGAGATCACATTACGCTTGATAAGGGCTTAGAAGAATGTATCAACTGGGTTGATCACAACTTAGATGTTTTGAAAGAGCAGCCAATGAGTTATGTTCACAAGCCTTAATCTAGGTTTCTAGATTAAAATACGGGTCTAAATAGGTAAAATTTTATGACGAAAAAACTAGAAGATATTGCAGCATCATTACGTTGTAGAATTGTAGAATATTCACATCACACCAAAACACCGCATCTGGGGTCTTGTTTGTCTTGTGTTGATATTCTGACCGCGCTTTATTTTGATGTGATGAATATTGATTCGGCCAATCCAAAAGACCCAAACCGTGATCGTTTCATTTTGAGTAAGGGCCATGCGGCCCCTGCACTCTTCCAGTTCTTGGCGATGAAGGAATTTTTCCCTTATCAAGACCTGCTTGATAGTGACCATCATAATGGTGGCCTTTTTGGGGAGCATCCACCAACACCAAGCCATCTTGCAGGCGTTGAAGCCGCTACTGGTTCTTTAGGGCATGGCATGCCGATGGGCGTGGGCATGGCATTATCTGCACGGGTTCAAAAGCAAGATTATAAAGTCTATGCGGTATTGGGTGATGGCGAATGTAATGAAGGTTCTATTTGGGAAGCTGCAATGTTTGCTGCGGGGCATAAATTAGACAATATGACCATCATTGTGGATCATAATAAATGGCAAGCAACAGACCGCTCTCTGGAGGTTATGGCCCTTGGCCCTCTTGCTGATAAGTGGAAAGCCTTTGGTTGGGATACTTATGAGATTGACGGACATGATATGGGTGCGTTGCTTGAGACTTTGAATAAAGATAGTTCCGGTAAGCCGAAAGCAATCATTGCGAACACCGTTAAAGGTAAGGGTGTCGACTTTATGGAAGACGATAATAACTGGCATTATCGAACCCCAAATCCTGAAGAGTTAACGTCTGCCTTAGAACAGTTGGGGAAATAAGATGAGGGACGCATTTGCAAATGAAATAACCAAACTTGCGACAGAAGATCCTTCTGTTGTTCTATTATCTGGTGACATCGGCAATAGAATGTTTGATGAGTATAAAGATAAGAATGATGGTCGTTTCTTTAACTGTGGCATCGCAGAAGCGAATATGATGAGTGTTGCTTCTGGCATGGCTTTATCTGGCTTGCGCCCGGTTGTTTATACGATCACTCCATTCACCACTACACGCTGCCTAGAGCAAATCCGTGTGGGTGTTTGCTATCATGAAGCACCCGTGATTATTGTCGGCACAGGTTCTGGCCTTTGTTATTCCACATTAGGTCCAACACATCATTCTTTAGAAGATATGGCAATGTTGCGCGTGATGCCGGATATGGTTGTCTTTGCCCCAAGTGATGCGACAGAGTTGCGTTGTGGTTTGCGTGCGGCGCTGAAACAAAATAAACCCATTTACATCCGTTAGGGGAAGAAGAAAGAGCCGCAAATC
>CBFCZA010000479.1:0-1717 GCA_965602285.1 uncultured Curvivirga sp.
CCGGGAAGGTAAGTCATTCGATCTAGGCGCTTGTGGCAGGCCTGTTCGATATCTTTTCTGATGTTATTGCGCATATGAAATGACTTGCTTTTGGCTATAGTTTATTTTGTGCTATTTTTATCCACGCATGGGATGCGGATTCCACCATATCTAAAACAAGTTCAAATCCATGCTCCCCACCATAATAGGGGTCGGGAACTTCAATTTGTTCAAATTCTGCTTCCACAGGTTGTAAAAACATATGAATACGGTCTCTTTTGCCAATAGGGGCTTGTTCCATCAAGCTGTCATAATGCCCGTGGTCCATGGCGAGGAGATAATCAAATTTTTCAAAATCTGTTGAATGTAATTGGCGTGCACGAAGGGCAGATAAATCATATCCACGCCGAAGGGCTGCTTCTACACTACGGTTATCAGGTGCATTACCGACATGCCAACCCTGTATGCCACAACCATCTGTCTTTATTTGTGTTGAAAGATCAGCCGCGTTAACCAAATGGCTAAATATACCTTCAGCCGTGGGAGAACGACATATATTACCCGTACATACAAATAGGAATTTCATTTTCGGCCTCAATATAAAGAAGTTATTTAGCTAAACTAACCTGCTGTTTTATGAGGAACAATAGATATTTTCCATCATGGCACAGTTATATTTTCACTGGAAGTTTGTCTTTGAACAAGGCATAATTACATCATAATAATATAAAAGCTGCTAGGAAGGGTAAATCTATGACAGCTGCTGCAGATGAAAAATCCAGATATCCGGTCGTTATCCTGACAGGTGCAGGGATCTCTAAAGAATCCGGATTGGATACTTTTCGAGACAAAGACGGCATTTGGTCGCAAGTTAATATTGAAGATGTTGCCACACCAGCGGCTTTTGAGGTAGATCCTCAATATGTGCATAAGTTTTATAACCAACGTCGTACAGGTCTGTTAGACCCAGCCATTCAACCAAATGCAGCCCATGAAGCATTGGCAAAGTTGGAAGCAGAATGGCCTAATGATGTGTTAATTGTAACGCAGAATATTGATGATCTGCATGAACGCGCAGGTAGTCGCAACCTTATTCACATGCATGGGGAATTATTAAAGGCGCGTTGTGGCCATTGTAATAGTGTGATCCCATGGGAAGCCCCTATTATCGTTGAAACATATTGCCCTAATTGTGGGAATGCTGGGGCCATGCGCCCTCATGTGGTTTGGTTTGGTGAAGAACCTTTCATGTTAGATGTGATTGGGGAAGCATTGTCTAAATGCGGATTGTTTATTTCTATTGGAACATCTGGGAATGTTTATCCCGCCGCCAATTTCATTTCGACTGTAAAACAATTTAGCAAAGCGGAAACCGTAGAAATGAATATAGAACCAACTGAAGGTAAAACAGAATTCGGCGATGCCCTATATGGTCCCGCCAGCGTGACTGTCCCGCAGTTGGTTGAGCAGATGTTGAGGCTTGCAGTTGGATAGTGTCCCAAGATTTAAATAAGCTTCTCAATGAAATTTCAAGCTGCGACGTATGTGCGGCCGCTTTGCCATTAGGTCCACGCCCTGTGGTCAAGGCACATAAACAAGCAAAAATTCTTCTCATCGGGCAGGCACCCGGTACCAAGGTCCATGAGACAGGCATCCCATGGAATGATCCCAGTGGTGATCATCTGCGGGAATGGCTGCATCTGGATAAAGAAGATTTTTATGATGAAAAGAAAATCGC
>CBFCZA010000480.1:0-1708 GCA_965602285.1 uncultured Curvivirga sp.
GTACTACGTTTGCGTGAGGAGTTTGGCCCCGAGATTAAAGTTTTGGCGTTGAATTTGATTAATAATTCTCATGGCCGTGCCTATTTAATGGGGAGCGGAATCGTTTCTGAAGTTTCTTATGATCTTGGGGATGATTGGGCGGATATTGCTTTCCAAAGTGCGGATGCTGCTTTGCCCGCGTTTGGTCAATTATCTGATTTTTTCGTAATCCACTTAAAAGCTCCAACTATTGGGTTGTTACCATATTCAGCTGTGCTTGATAGTGTATCAATACAGGAAAACTTTGTAACTATGATGTCAGATGGAAATTGGCGTGTATTGGCTCTAAAAAAATCAAAATATGCACATATGGGCAGTGAAATATCGAACAGAGACATATTTGTCTGGAATGAAACAATATTGGAATCTCCCTACAAAAAATTATGGAAGAGAATGAAGGTTATTTATGAATATAATGAAGCTATTGGCACTAAAAAGGGTGAGAAACCTCTTCTGCCTGTTGAACTTCCAGACGGGCATTCTTGGCAATAGCGATCTGAACGATAATTAGGTGGACTTTTCTCGTTCATGAGTATAAGTAAAATACGAAATTTGAATTTGGATAAATTAAATGGATGGCAAAATGAAAATTATAGTAACTGGTGCATGCGGTTATAAGGGCACTGTATTGGTTCCTAAGCTGTTAAATGCGGGGCACGAAGTCGTTGCAATTGATACGCAATGGTTTGGTAACTTCTTACCGGAACATGAGAATCTCACAAATTTGAAACTAGATGTTCGCGACAATGATGCTATTGATTTTGATGGTGTTGATGCAGTTGTTCATTTGGCGTCTATTGCCAACGATCCTTGCGGTGATTTGAACCCAAAATTGACATGGGAAGTAAGTGCGCTTGCAACCATGCAGCTTGCTGATAAAGCTGCACGTTCTGGGGTTAAACATTTTGTTTATGCTTCATCTGGAAGTGTTTATGGGGTGAAAGCAGAAGAACAAGTTACGGAGGATCTGACGTTGGATCCGATTTCTGAATATAATAAAACCAAAATGGTTTCTGAACGTGTGATGCTCTCTTACGCAGATCAGATGACCGTTCAAATCGTACGTCCAGCAACAGTATGTGGTATTTCAAAGCGTATGCGCCTTGATGTGGCGGTTAATTTGTTGACGATGCAAGCTTTGACCAATGGTGAAATCACTGTTCTGGGCGGTGATCAGGTTCGCCCGAATATCCATATCGAAGATATTACAGATTTATATGTGTTCTTATTGAACAACCCAGAGGCAACCGGTGTGTTTAATGCTGGTTTCGAAAATATTTCAATTCTTGATATTGCAAATATGGTAGCAGAGAAATTCCCAACCAAAATCACTGTTTTAGAATCAAATGATCCACGTTCTTATCGTGTGAATTCAGATAGATTATTAGCAGCAGGTTTTGAGCCAAAGAGAACAGTTGGCGATGCGATCACAGAGATCATTGCATCTTACCAACGCGGCGATTTGAAAAATGAGCCTCATTTCCATAACTTAAAATGGATGGAACAAGAAATTTTGAACTCAGGGGATCTAAGCTAATGTCTGGTCCATACACAACCATGGCTGCATTAGGTCAGGCTTATGTTGCTCGCTTGGCTGTGACGCTTGAAAAAGCGGATTGGGCGGCTATTGAAGAATTGGGCGCGACTTTGTTTGATTGCTGGAAAACGG
>CBFCZA010000481.1:0-1643 GCA_965602285.1 uncultured Curvivirga sp.
ACAGTATGCATGATCAGTGGCAAATCGATACTCTTCACGAAGAAAGCAGACGCCTATTTGCCCTAGACTTACCTATCAGTGACTGGGCAGCAGAAGAAGGCATTGCTAACATAGAGATGCATAATCGTATTTCTACTGCCGTGAACAAACGCATGGCAGAAAAAGCCGCAAACTATGGCCCTGAATTAATGCGTGCAGCTGAAAAAAATCTATTGTTGCAAATCCTTGATCATCAATGGAAAGAACATCTTCTTCAATTGGATCACCTACGCCAAGGCATTGGTCTACGGGCCTATGCGCAAAAAGATCCGTTGAACGAATATAAACAAGAAAGCTTTAATCTTTTCGAAGATATGCTTGATCAATTACGTGAACAAGTAACGCAAATTCTGTCCCATGTGGAATTTTCTACAGAGTCACAACAATCAGACGAACGCACTGCTGACCTTGCCACGGCGGAATTAGAAGACGCACCAGCGACCGCAACAGCAGCCCGCCAAAGCCTCTATGCAAATGCAGAAGAAGCACCCGATGGTTGGGTAAAACATGAAGCAACTGGACGTGTGCTAAACCCAAATGATGAAGAAACATGGGGTAAAGTTCCGCGTAATGCTGATTGCCCATGTGGATCAGGTAAAAAATATAAACATTGTCATGGGTAAGTGATTTTTTCTGGAACAATCCTTACTGTATAAATTAAAGAAGGCGCCCTGATTATTAGGGCGCCTTTATTAATTTAAACCCAGACCTAAGCGTATACAACATGATCACATCTGTTTGATTTGTAGGTTACTAGACAGACTGCTAGTTTGATTTTATTGAAACCAAATGCAGGATTTAAGCATGTTAATAAAAAAAAATAAAGGGTGGGAAATTCCCGAACATAAGCTTACGGATGAAAGCCACTTTGTTAAAGATGATGAAAGGACTTGCCGCAGGTTCTATTCTTGCTGGCGGAGGGACATTTATGGGCAATGGTCTACTTGCACCTAGCAACGCTTTCGCAGAAAACCCACATCCTTTAGCACATATATTTCCAGCAAAGATCAATGATGGTTTTCCCCTTGATCGTGCTTTAACCAAAGAAAAGTATGCTACTAGCTATTGTAACTTTTACGAGTTTGGCAGCAGTAAAGACATCAATGATGAAGCCCAAGAGATGGAATTAGAACCTTGGACCATTACCTTTGATGGATTGGTGGAAAAAGAATTTCAAGTTGATGCCTATGACATGATGAAATTGATGCAAATGGAAGAACGTACCTATCGTCATCGTTGTGTCGAAGCATGGTCAATGGCGGTGCCTTGGACCGGTTTCCCCATGAAGAAACTTATTGAGTTTGCTAAACCTCTTTCTTCTGCAAAATATGTAAAAATGGAAACTTTGGCAGATAAAGAATCAATGCCGGGATTGTCTGCATCATGGTATCCTTGGCCCTATGTTGAAGGCATAACAATTGAAGAAGCCACAAATGATCTGACCTTCATGGCCACAGGTATTTACGGCAAGCCAATGCCGAAGCAAAACGGAGCACCAATTAGACTTGTCACGCCGTGGAAATATGGATTCAAATCCATCAAATCAATTGTAAGGATTACTTTTACTGATAAACGACCCATGAGTTACTGGGAAAAAATTCAGG
>CBFCZA010000482.1:0-1640 GCA_965602285.1 uncultured Curvivirga sp.
GCCCTCACCAATAAAAATCAAAGAAACGGTTGTTGAAAAAGAGCTTCAAAAAAAGGCTATAGTTGCCAAAGTTCAGAAAAAGAAAATCAAACGCCTAGAACCTACCACTCGTCTGGTGGATAAAACTTTGGCTTCACAAAAGAACAAACCTTCCCTTGCTGATGCAGGTAGCAAAGCGCCCTATGTCCCCCCTAGCAACCAAAACAACCAATTTAATAATATGAAACCTTCCTACCCTTCCTATGCACGTAGACGCAAGATGGAAGGTCTTGTGGTTTTAACCGTCGTTATTTCCCCCAAAGGCTTGGTTGAAACGATTACAGTCAAGAAATCCTGTAATTTTGAAATCTTAGATAAGGCTGCTATCAAGGCCGTCCAAGGGTGGAAATTCGCTCCTGCAACTCAAAACAACAAAGCAATTTCAGGTAGCTTAGATATTCCTATATTATTTAAGTTGAACTAAAATTCTAGTTAGGATAAAGCTTTCTCTTCACTAATTATATGACTAATTCATTTGGAGAGTTCCATGAGCGAAGAAGAAAAAATGCACGGCGGTTGCCTTTGTGGAGCCGTTAAATTCGAAACATCAGGCCCAACCTTTGGCGTAAATCACTGCCATTGTAAAAGCTGCCGTAAACATACGGGTGCTGCTGTTGTTACTCTCGCTGGTTATATGCAGGATAAAGTAGAATTTACAGGTGATGAACGTAAAATATATGAATCTTCCGAAGGTGTTGGTCGCTCTTTTTGCGGTAAATGCGGAACTCCTCTGACTTGGGAAGGTGTAAGTAGCACACGCGGCGGACCAATCTTTGAAATCCATATCAGCACTTTTGACAACCCAGATGTCTTGATTCCAAATGGTCACTCTTTTGATTCGGAACGAATCTCTTGGTTTGATATTGCTGATAACTTACCACGTTTTGAAGAGTTCAATGGCGATGGCACAGCATTACGCCACGGCCCTATTGATAAAGGTCTGCCATCAGATTAATTTGATAATAAATATCAGCAAGGGTTCGGTGCCTTTGCTGATATTTTCTAATAAAATTGATAGATCAAATTTCCGCCGCAACGATTATTTTCACATCATTTGCCACACAGATATTTTGAATGGCCTGTGATGGCTCCACATCCGTAACAAAGCTATCAATTTGAGAAAGCTGCCCGATACAAATAGGGGCCTTTCGTTCAAACTTCATCGCATCTGACACAAGTATCACATGGCGCGCTTGTTCCATAATGGCTTTGGATACACGAACTTCTTGGTCATCAAAATCAAGTAACGATCCATCATCATCAATGGCCGAAACACCAATAACCGCGAAATCGACTTTAAATTGGCGCATAAACTCAACAGTAGCAGCCCCAATAATACCGCCATCAGGGCGCCGTACTTTGCCACCAGCAATAAGCACTTCCGTATCAGCAGTCCCCATCATTATATTGGCAATATTTAAGTTATTCGTAATCGCCATCAAACCTGAATGTGTTTGAAGCGCATGTGCAACCTGTTCAGTAGTCGTGCCAATATTTAGAATAACAGAAGCATTATTCGGTATTAATGCCGCAGCAGCCTTACCAATTTTTGCTTTCTCAGCTTCTGAAATATGACGTCGAGAGTTATACTCGAAATTAGC
>CBFCZA010000483.1:0-1632 GCA_965602285.1 uncultured Curvivirga sp.
GAATATATGGTTGTATCATTGCCATTGCGTGGAACACCTACCAAAATCGTACGCCCTTGTGGGCCAGTAATTTCATAGCCCATCTGAATAATCTCAGGGTTACCCGTATTATCGATGAATACATCAAGAGCCTGACCTGCTAGAATCTCTTCAATTCTTTCAGGTGCATTCTCTGTCTTTGCATTAATCACATGAGTTGCGCCCATTTTCGTGGCTAACTCTAGACGGCCATCATGCAAATCCACAGCAATCACAGGGTACGCAGACGACATAGCAGCCGCTTGAACCATGTTTAAGCCAACGCCACCAGAACCAAATATCACAGCAGATTCACCGATTTTAAGCTTGGCATTATTCACGACAGCACCAAAGCCTGTGGTCACCGCACAGCCTAATAAAGGTGCTACTTCCATATCGGAATCAGCATCTACTTTTGTTAGACGGTTTTCAGAAATAATAGCCATCTCATTGAATGTAGTTACCCAACCAGCATTCACATCTTTATCGCCCCATTTATATTTGGGGCCTGCAGATTCAATGCCGGGGCCTTTACGCCAATGCAAAACAACCGCATCACCTTTTGCCACATGCTTAACACCGGGGCCTGTTTCTAAGACAGTCCCTGAACCTTCATGTCCAAGAAGATGCGGCAGCCACCTATCGGGGCCTTTTGCGCCGTTGATTTCACCAATTTGTGATCCACAGATACCACTATAGTGAATTTTGACAAGAACTTGGCCCACATCAAGTGTTTCAGGCAAAGTGATTGTATCAACAACCAAAGGCTTGTTTTGCTCTACCAAGATAGCCGCTTTGAACGAACTTCCTAATGTCATGATGAACGTTCCTATTCGAAATAAATGAAAGAGTGATCGCCAGTGTAACCACAGTTATTAAACCACCAGTCCCATTCTTCAGGAGTATTAAAGGCTTCGCATGTTACTTGCCAATAAATCAAGTTGGCTTTCTCTTCTTCTGTGCGATACGATTCCACACATAGGTATTTATCTTTTTTGCCCACACGTTCCATCTCTCGCAATGCCTTATCCAAGTCATAGGCATGAAGGTTATGAAGGGTGTTCAAAGAATAAACGAAATCAAATTCATTGTCTTCAAAAGGAAGATCTGTCGCAGATCCTTGAATGATCTTGTCCCGTACTTCTTCTTTTGAATCATCAATGGCATATTGTGAAATATCTAAGCCATGAACTTCAATGCCCGGCACAACTTTGGTAAAATCAAACATCAAGAAGCCTTTACCGGCACCAATGTCCAAAATTTTATCGCCAGCTTTTAAACCATAATGATCGGCCATAGCTTTCGCTACTTTTTCCCAGCGTCCCTCCATATAACGATAGCCACCGTAATTGATACGGCGATCGCCATCCCAATAATCATGTGCAAATTTTTTGGCAAGATCAGCAGCTTTTGCTTTTGGAAATTCCGGATCATTCACACGTCCTAAATAGTCCCGTGTCGTACTTTTATGTACAACCGACATGAAATCAAAATAAGCCATCATTATTCCCCTTAATCAGGTTTCTATTTTTCTATAAGAATCTTAGCCTTAGAAAATGCCTTACGTGCATTTGTTAAGCGATGTTGTTTCAGTATATTTAAATTAGTGGCGCT
>CBFCZA010000484.1:0-1618 GCA_965602285.1 uncultured Curvivirga sp.
GCCCGTTATCTCGACCATGACTTCTATGAGGGCGCATAACGCGACTTACCCTTAACGGTTCATCCGTGCCCACCGCCAAAGAAAAGGCCGCCGATAAAAGGGGGCCCGAAAGAACGATCACCAGCATAAAGCCGCCAGCTATTTTCCCGACTTGCCTGCCCAAATGACCCAACGCACCGCCGCGCTGCTGTGAATTGTTGCTGCCTTCGTGTGAATAAGTGCCATTTTGGTTGCGACCCATGATTTTAGTCGGGTTACCTTGCAGCGAAACGTCATTTTCAATACCCTCTGCCCAATTTTCGATTATAGAAATATCTGCTTTTACGCGTTCTAAACGCCTAACCATTGTTTGATGTTCAAGATCAAGAACGGGCGCAAAAATATGCATTAAAAAAGCATCGCCCCAAAGTTCTGCCATCGCACATAAATGTTTAAATTGTGGTGGGTTTCCCGTACGCCAACTTTCAACGGTTTTAGGCGACACGGAAAATTCACGCGCAACCTTCTTTGCCGACCCTTGACGTATCACCCAAAGGGAAACCCTTTCACCGACCTCGCTAACGCGATCACCATCATCCATCATTTCGATAGGAATCATCCCCATAGCTTTACCCTCCATTCTCTGTCAGATTATTTTCATGACTGAAACCAACCAAACCAGTGCCAGAATTCTTGAATTTCCCACCATGGAAAAGCCCACGGTGGCGCAAGCCATAAATCTTGATACGGCGTTCCACCCTACAAACAGAATAACGCCGACAAGAATAAGCGCACCGAAGCGGCCCCGCCCCCTCAGGCAAGACACCCGCCTTTTGATCAGCTTCCTTGAAATGACAAAAGCAAGTTCGCAAGGTTTCAACGCGATGTTGGATGAAAGACCTGATCCAAATAATATCGTCGCGATCCGCCAAGCCAGCTTGCTTCTTGAAATCTCGAAAAGCTGCACGGAACTCGTTCATAGCCTGAAGGGGAGTGAGTGATGTCATGCAACCTCCTCCTTTTTTAATTCCTCTAAAAGAAACCCTTCATTCACAAGAGCCTTTTCTATTTTTTTCAAGATACGGACAGACGGCTCCCAATCACGCTCAAAAATATTTCGTGTGGATCCGTCACTTACACCAGCACGCACCGCTAAATGGTTCTTTGACCATCCCGAATGAATGAAGGCTGCTTTAATTTTTTTAATGGATGTTTCAATCATTTCTCTAGTGTTAGTATTTTTTTACGAATGTCAATATAAAATTCGTAAAATTACACTTATCGCAAAAAAGAACGAACATCTTTAGAGTAACAATATGAAATACGATAGTGAAAAATTAAGGCGGAACATCCACGCCATCATAGAAGATCAAAATATGTCCATTAATAAATGGGCTATATTAGCAAATATGACTGAGGGCACATTAAGAGGTTTCTTAAATGGGCGAAGCAATTCCCTGCAAGTTAAGAACGCCATTGCACTCGCAGAAGCAGCCAATGTTAGTTTAAATGAGTTATTAGGTATTCAAGAAATGCAGCCTGGATCTCTTCACAAAGCAAAAGTTGACTTACCCCTTGTGAGCTCTGCCTTAGAGATCGCAACAGATGCACTAACTAAGAGAGGATTTCCTCTCGAGAA
>CBFCZA010000485.1:0-1598 GCA_965602285.1 uncultured Curvivirga sp.
ACTAATGGTGAAGTTACCCTTGAGAACGAACGCAAGGCTAGCATCTTAACGGCTGGGTTGCCTTATCGATCTTTAATGAAAACATTACGTACGAACATCACACAATTATCAGCTGGTTCATTTCGTCAAAAACGAGACGTGCAAGTTTCTTTGGATTTGATTGATACGGGTGAAGTTTATGTAGGCGCTGATATTGATGCAGCACTAGCCAATAAAATTAAACTGCGCCGCAAAGGTCAAAAGGTCACATCTGCGCCTGATTTATATACAGGTGATGCAAGCGACTTCATAGAGGGAACTTACAATCTAGAAGGTGAAATGGTGATCGTTACCGAGGGACCATTACCATGTGGCATTAGAGGCATAACAAGAATTCAAGATGTAGGAGGCGCGTGATGGCTAGTTTTAGTGATATTGCGAATTATTTAGATGATTTTGACTATGGATCTTTGGCGCAAGGGGCGTTGGTTGGGGCATCTGCCTTAAAGGTTGGGGCGTCTGCGTATCAAGGGTATGCAGCGAAAAAAGCTTCAAAAGCAGAAGCTGGCTTTATGGAGCGGGAATCAAACATTCAGGCCAATAGGATAAGGCGTGAGGCTGCGCGTGTCGCATCGTCTCAACGATTGTCGTTTATGTCCAATGGCATTGCTATTGATGGAACTGCCCAGCTGTTGATTGATGAAACGGAGGCCCTTGGCGAAGCGGATGCATTAGAACTTATTAGTCTTGGGCATGACAGAGCAAGCATGGTGAGAGAGCAGGGCAGTACGGCATTTACAGCGGGTCTAGTGAATGCAACAGCAAGCGCATTTGATGGGACATTTACCTATCAGAAAGCCAAAAAAGAAAAGTATTTTGATTAATGCCTTCCAGAATTGAAAAATATAAGCAGGTCGCAATGCCGGGGCGTGGTGGTGTTGCCCGTGGTGGTGATCAAGCATTGGCTAATGCGGTGCATAACCTTGGTACTGCAGTAGAAAATGGCGTTAAGGATGATCTTAATGGCTTTGTCCAAAAGAGACGGCGCGATGATCAAATCCGTATCTCTTCCAAGCGTGTAGCTGTTAAAAATGAATATGAGTTGGGTTTGCAGTCGATACAAGACGATCTTGTGAATGGCGATGGCTTTGCGGATATGTCTGTCGAAGAATTGGGACTTCATATTGAAGGAAAAATTGGTGAGGCTCATGAATCTGCCTTAGGCAAGATAGACCCCGAAGATAATGAAACGCCTATTCTATCCAAGGAAATGGAAGGTTTTGGAAATAAGACGATGGCGCGGATCACGTCTGAGCATTCCAAGGCTGTATTGAATAAAGCAGATGGACAAGCCCGTGAGTTGATCAATATTGCAGCGAATAAAGTTGTTGCCAATCCAGCCTCTATTCTTGATGGGCTTGCAGAGATAAAAGAAGGCTTAGGCCATTATGTTGGTGCATTAGGTGAAGATCGCATGCAAGGCATTATGGACGAAAGTGCCGTGTCATTGCTGCAAGGTGCTGTCTATGGATTACTTAAACAAAACAAATTTAACGAAGCACGTAGCCTCATAACCAATGGGGTTAAAAGTAAAGATGGGGTTGTTGTTAAATTCGATC
>CBFCZA010000486.1:0-1597 GCA_965602285.1 uncultured Curvivirga sp.
GCTAAAAAAATTGTCGAACAAGAAGCCCGTACGGATGACTTAACAGGTCTTAATAACCGCAGGTATTTCAACGAACTTATGCAGCAGAGTATTAATTTAGCTGTTCGCGAAGGGAAGGTTTTGGCGTTGATGTTGCTAGATTTAGACAAATTTAATTCCGTCAATGATACCCATGGCCATCCGGTAGGAGACGTATTGTTACAGGAAGTTGCTTCCACCCTTTCCAAGTTTAGCCGAGACATCGACGTCGTGGCGCGTCTTGGTGGTGACGAGTTTGCAGTGCTTGTTGTTCATCCTGGGGATGAAGCGGGCGTAAGGCAAAGTGCCCAGAGAATAATCGATGAGATCAAGAAATTTACACATATCCAAGGCCATCAGATTGAGATAGATTCTAGTATTGGAATTGCTCTTTTTCCTAAGGATGCAAATTCCGAGCAAGAGTTGATAAAAAAGTCTGATCTTGCGCTATATGCAGTTAAAGAAGGGGGGCGCGGCAGCTTTCTTTTCTATCAACCAGAGATGGGGCAGTAAGAGAAACCATTTTTTGATCATATTCTAGAATTTTCTTAATCTATAGTGATTAATAGTTGCAATTCATTTCATTATTTTAAACATCGTTCACTTCGTAAAAATAAATGGTGAGCTTCATTATCTGTGGAGTGCCGTTGATTAGGATGGCGAGGTGCTTTTAGCCGTTGTTTAAAAGCGTTGAGATCTTAAAATTTCCTTGCCTTTCTTCAATAAAACCGTGAAGTGATATGGTCGTCCAAAAAAATAGTAACAGATAGATTGAGTTCATATCGAGCAGCTATGAACATCATTGGCAATGCAGGTTTTACGTGCTCAATACAAATGAGGTACGTTTAAGTCTTTCTCATGTGCACTGCGTCAGCCGTAGTGGGGGAATTGTTAAATTGATATTGGAGGATTTTGGGTTCATCTTAATGACTGTAAGGAATGAAGATGAAGTAAAGGTCTATGGGCGAACAAACCGCCTTTGAACGTTTGGTTAAGGACTTCAAACGCAAGACACATAAGATATATTCTGCAGAAGAAAAGATCCGCATTGTACTGGATGGCCTCCGTGGAGAGATGAGCATTTTGGAGCTTCGCACTACAATGAAAAACAGTGATGTAACTGACACGCTGGAGCTGGCACTAGAAGCCTCAGGTTGTTCGGACAAACAAACCAGACCACGCCTGTTGTCAGATAATGGTGCCAGTTGTATCTCTGGTGAACTAGGCGGTTAGCTAGATGATAAAGGCATGACGCACCTCTCACATGGTTCATGCCTCTAGATCTGAGGGAACTAACTAAATTATGAGCAACATAAGAAGTACCATTGTCGAATAGAATGCGTGTTTTTTGATGAACCTTTTCTTGATCACACCCAGAGGCTGTTAATGCCAATTCAAGCGTATCAGTTTCATCTTTGTACAAAGTTTCCAAGAAACAATGCCGCGGGAATAGTCGCCTAAAATGGTCGACCGATAATACCACCCCCAGCCAAGAATCTCAAAATAGGTGAGATTCCTCTGCCATATTTGATTGGGCTTCGTGGTTCTGCCCTTATATTCGTTGGCATCGCAGAACCGT
>CBFCZA010000487.1:0-1593 GCA_965602285.1 uncultured Curvivirga sp.
CAAAGTTGCCCTTATTCAAAAGAAATCGGGTGCACCTGCGCGCACAGTAATCTTTGATCCAGAAGCTGCGATCATGTTTACAGAAGATGCGGAAATTAAAGAAATTCTAGATATTCGCCGTGGTGGAAATGCGACGATGGATTTAGGCCCACGTACTGCAACAGAAGAAGATCTTGCAATTTACCTTGGTAAAATAGGTGATTTGGAATTCTGGCAATATGACGATACCTATGAAGATGAAAATGGCGATGAGCAGAACTTGATGCCTGCAAATACCATGATCATTGGATCGCGTTCGCGCGTAGAAGGTGTTCGTCATTATGGCATGATTGAAGATGAAGAATCAGGCCTAAAAGCGATGCGCTATTTTACGAAGACTTGGTTGGAAAAGGACCCTGCTGTTCGATATCTTTTGTTGCAATCAGCACCTTTGATTGTGCCATATCGTCCAAATGCATCGGCTTGTGTGACATTACGCTAAGCTAAAGTTAAGTAAAAATACAATTTCAAACGGGCTGCCTTTCGGCGGCCTGTTTGCGTTTGTCTTAAACGTAGGAGGCCATGATGGCTGTGAAAAAAATGAAAGTGTTAGGTTTAGTAACACTTACCGAAATGGAAGATGGAAAACCTGTATCAATTCCACCAGGTGAAAAACCTGTTTCCCTTGAGAAAGAAGAAGCTGAAAGCTTGATCAAGCGGAAAATGGCAATCGCTTATGTGAAGGGTGATGAAGTCGCACCTGTTAAGGCCGCGCCTGTGAAAAAGCCAACAACAGCACAAATTGGTGAATCTTTGGCGAATGAGATTTTCCCAAACTTAACTGAGGAAGAATGGGGCGAAGATAAAGAACCAAACCTTGATGTCCTTATCGCGCGTTTGTCAGAATACTTTGATCAATATGTGAAAATTGATGCAGCGGCACGCGAACCGATATTGGTTCTTTATAAAGAAGAACATCCAGAAGTTTTCCCTGTTGCAGCTGGTGGTACTAAAGATTAATAGCACCAACTAAATACCGACATCTTAGGTGATATCCCATGGGTTTTGATTTTGATGAACATTTAAATAAGGCTGTGATGGGGGTTTTTGCGGATGATGCAAAACTAACCATCAAACTTCCTGCAGGTGATGTCGTGGTTTCTTTGATTGAAACAGCAACGGAGGAATTAGAAGAAGAAACAGGGTCGCATGTAAGTGATCGTTTAGCGTTTTTTGTTCGACTTTCTGATGTGGGATTAGTCCCGCCATCTAATACGATTTTGGTGTGGAAAGGAAAAGAATACAAGCTGCGCCATCCTGAAAAAGATCAGGTTGGTGGTCTTTATTTGCATGTTTGGGAGACTTAACCCATGGAAATCACCACAAGAAATCAATTGGTGCACGACATTTGGACACGTTTGAAAGATCATGATGCTTTTATTAATGTTGGTGTCCATAAAAATCGAATGACGCCCGTTGATCTGGAAAATGAAGGTGAAGCGGTGTTGATTTATGGTACCGCGGAACGATCAAGCAAAGCACAAGGACCTTATGAATATGAGGTTAATGTCACGGTAGAATTTGAAATTCGTGTCACTGCAAAGAAGGGTGGTG
>CBFCZA010000488.1:0-1577 GCA_965602285.1 uncultured Curvivirga sp.
TATGACAAAGCCAACTGCTATTTCTGTTAACAATGTGGAATTCACCTATTCCGATGGGCATGAGGTGCTTAAAGGCGCGGATTGTAAAATTCAAAAGGGTGAAAAAATCGCATTGATTGGTCCCAACGGAGCAGGCAAGTCGACCTTCATGAGTCTCTTAAATGGTGTAGCTTTGCCAACAAAAGGGACAATAGAAATAGAGGGGCTTGCGGTAGAAAAGGAAAACCTTAGTGAAATTCGCCGTCGAGTAGGTGTGGTCTTTCAAGACCCCGATGATCAACTATTTAGCCCGACCGTATTTGATGATGTGGCCTTTGGTCCGCTAAACCTGGGTTTGCCGCGTGAAGAAATTGAACAGCGTGTTAATGAAGCGCTGGAAACCGTGGGATTGAAGGGCTATGAAGAGCGTTCTTCATTTCATCTTTCTTTCGGTGAGCGTAAACGTTTGGCTTTGGCTACTGTTTTGTCCTATCAACCAGACATCCTCGTCTTTGATGAGCCATCAACGAATATGGATCCGCTGAATCGTCGTAAGCTTATAAAGTGGTTGCAGGAATCGGATCGCACAATTTTATTGTGTACGCATGATCTGGATATTGCGTTGGACGTATGTGATCGCTGTTTAATGTTGTCTGATGGAAAGTTCGTCGCCGATGGTCCAACAAGCGAAATCTTGCATGATAAGAAGTTGTTAGAAGAATATAACCTGGAATTACCCTTGGCGTTGATGACGCATGATCTTCTTGAAGAACGTTTGCGCACTGGTGCAATGGATGATGAAGATCGGAAGATTATTGCTAAATTTCTGCATGCCCATCGTCATTCTCATGGTCCAGGTGCGGAAGAGCATATTCATATCCATTTTCATCATGGACACAGTGAAGGTCACAGTCATGATCATCACGATCATGATCATCCCCATGAGCATGAACATGAGCATGAAAGTCATAAGGATGTTGCTGCTGCAGATGAAGATGTCGTTGTGTTTGCTGGGGCAGCAGATGAACACGAACATAAACACGAAGAAGAGCATACTCACGACCATAACCACTCACATTCTCATGAGCAACCCCACGAACACCATCATCATGAACAGGGTCATGAAGAAAAGAATGATTAAAAAAAACCGCCGGAAGGCGGTTTTTTTTAATCATTTGAAATTGTTCTAATTCGTTCTTCGACGATATAGATAGAAAGCAGATCCAAACAGCATTAGATAAAACAGCGGGTCGAAGGCCTTGTTTCCAGTTGAAAGAGAGCAGCCTCCTACACCTGATGAGCCCTCGGGGTAGAAGCTTAGATCACCTGTACTGCCGCCAGCCCCTTCACCAAATGTTTCTGGCAGTTTTATGGTATAGGTCTGCATATTATTGGGTACACCACCAGAATCGATGATACTGCTATCCGTACTGTTTACGATAAACGTAAGCACGTAATTCGCAGGCAAGGCTTGAGAGAGATTGACGTCAATATTCGCGGTTTCACCCACAGCTAGTTGTTTGAATTTGCAGGTGAGCTGTAATTCTTCTTTTTGGAAGCAAGTGCCATTTTCAACTTTCACATGCTCCATAGTGATG
>CBFCZA010000489.1:0-1540 GCA_965602285.1 uncultured Curvivirga sp.
ATAATCTTTACTTATTGTTAACCGACTCAAGGTTAAAACAGATGAGTATTGATAGATTAATTCACATAGCCCCCTGATGAATGTGGAGAATAAAATGTTTAAAAACCCATTTAAGTCCAATAAATCTGAAGATTTCAGATTGCCCGTAGATGACATTCGTATATCAATTGAGGAACAAGAATATAAATTGACGAATCTTTCGCATTCTGGTTTCGCCATTGAAGGCACCTTAAAGCCAAGGGTCATGGATATGGCTTTGCGTGCATCATTAAAACTTAGTCTACAAGATCAAGATGTAGAAGTATCTTGTCGTGCACAAATCATATGGCAACATAATGCTGAAGCAGAACTAGCCTTCTTCAGTCCAACAAGACGCGAAACAATGGACATTGCCCATTTTATTGAATCCAAAAAGATGGATCTATCAAAAAGTCACTAACAAATAGCCCAAAGAAAAGGCCGCTCCATTTGAAGCGGCCTCATAAAAATAGAAATTATGAATTTCTTATTTAAACTTTAATAACCTTGGTACCACGGCTGATAGAAACAACACCTGAACGTGAAATTTCAACTTCACCCAAGGCACGCATCAATTCGATGAAACTATTTACCTTATCATAATCGCCATCCACCAAAAACACGAAGCTTTCAAGTGTTGTATCGGCAACTCTTGCGCCATAGATATCAGCTATACGCAAAGATTCACGACGGTTATGATCAGATGCCTTCACTTTTACCAAGGCCAGCTCTTTTTCCACATGTGGCCCTTCGACGGTTAGGTCGTGAACTTCATGAATGGGAACTAAACGATCTAATTGTGCTTTAATTTGCTCAATCACCATAGCTGTACCTGTGGTCGAAATATTGATGCGACTTACGCTAGCATCTTCAGTAACAGATGACACAGTCAGACTTTCAATATTATATCCACGCCCTGCAAACAAACCAATCACACGCGCCAACACACCGGGTTCGTTATCAACGATCACAGCAAAAGTGTGCCGGCGTTTCTCTTGGCGTGTAGTCACAATATCATAGGCAGAACCTGGTTGGTTTTTACGTTTATCAACGATAGCCATTTTTAAATCCTCATTTTTCTTTCAGTCGTTAGGTAATTTCATGTCGCGTTAAATGCGCGTTACACAAGTATCTTACCTGCTGCAGAAATTGCTTCTTCACCCTCACTAACAGGGCCGAGCAACATGTCGTTATGGGCTGCGCCCGATGGAATCATCGGATAACAATTTTCCTGATCACAAACACCAACTTCACAAATAACCGGACCATCATGGTCAATCATCGCTTGAATAGTTGCATCTAGATCTTTTGGATCTTCAACCCGCATACCTTTCCAACCAAATGCCTCACCCAATTTAATGAAATCAGGAAGTGCTTCTGAATAAGATTCAGAGAAACGGCTACCATGGAGAAGCTCCTGCCACTGGCGGACCATTCCCATATAACGGTTATTCAAAATGAAAATCTTCATTGGAAGGCGATATTGTGTCGCTGTTCCCATTTCTTGCATATTCATTAAGAA
>CBFCZA010000490.1:0-1538 GCA_965602285.1 uncultured Curvivirga sp.
ATGGCAGGGCTTGGTGGTGGATATTTATCTATTGCCGTTAACCCATCATGGTTTGAAGAAATGACCGCGGGGCGTGGATGGATTGCATTAGCTTTAGTAGTGTTCGCAACTTGGCGTCCGGGGTTTGTTTTAATTGGTGCCTATATCTTTGGTGGCATCAATATTATGCAATTAAATCTTCAAGCTGAAGGGGTGAAGTTTGATAGTGAATTCTTGTCCTCAATTTTTGAATTTTTATTCAACCCACAAATATTAAGTATGATGCCATTCCTTGTCACAATTCTAGTGTTGGTTATTATATCACGTGATAGTAATTTAATGAAAAAGCATGCACCAGCATGTTTAGGTAAGATTTTCCATGCGTCTTCATAAGCAAGAAGTAAGGATTTAGCTGCAGGCCATAATATTGTGGTCTGTGGGTTTAAATGAAATATTAAAATATTTCAGGGTTATAAGGGAGAACGAAATGTTCAAATCTATGTTAAAAAAAGCTGCGGGTGCTGTTGCAATCGCTGTGGGCTTGGCAGCAATTTCTGCACAAGCTGCTGATGTTAAAGTTGGTTTTGTATATGTTGGTCCAACAGGCGATCACGGTTGGTCTTATCAGCATGATCAAGGGCGCCAAGCTGTTGAAAAAGAATTAGGTGTAAAAACATCTTATGTTGAATCTGTGCCTGAAGGTCCAGATGCAGAACGTGTTATTAATCAACTGGCTTCTACTGGTCATAACGTAATTTTTACAACGTCTTTTGGCTATATGAATCCAACTTTAAAAGCTGCTAAACGTCATAAAAACGTGATGTTTGAACATGCTACAGGTTACAAGCAAGCGCCAAACGTTGCTACTTATTCTGCACGTTTTTATGAAGGCCGTTATGTTGTTGGTCACATTGCAGGTAAAATGACTAAAACCAATACAATTGGTTATATTGCGTCTTTCCCAATTCCAGAAGTGATCCGTGGTATTAACGCAACGATTCGTGGCGCACAGGCTGTGAACCCTGATGTGAAAATTAAAGTCATTTGGGTTTCTAGTTGGTTTGATCCGGGTAAAGAATCTGATGCGGCTAAAACTTTGATCGACCAAGGTGCTGATATCATCATGCAACACACTGATTCTCCTGCTCCTTTACAGGTTGCTGAAGAGCGTGGCGTATGGGGCGTGGGTCAAGCTTCTGACATGCATATGTTTGCAGAAAAAGCTCAACTAACAGCGATCATCGATGATTGGGCACCATATTATGTGTCACGCGTTAAAGCGGCAATGGATGGTACTTGGAAAGGTGGAAACGATACTTGGGGTGGTTTCAACTCTGGTATGGTTAAAATGGTGTTGCATTAGCTGAATCTATTCGTACGGGCATCATGGATGGATCAGTTCATCCATTTGCGGGGCCTGTGATTAATCAAGCTGGTGAAACTGTTGTTCCTGCAGGTCAAATTGCTGATGACGGCATGTTGGCTGGTATGAACTTCTATGTTCAAGGCGTAGATGGCGATCTTCCTAAATAAGGAAATCACTAGCCTAATTTTGAATT
>CBFCZA010000491.1:0-1535 GCA_965602285.1 uncultured Curvivirga sp.
TGTTCCCCAAACAAATTGATACACAGCGCTAGCCGCATCATTGAAACGATATGAATCTAGGGCCTTATCAATTTCCATGCGGGTTTTTGCAACTTCACCCACAATCCAACGGTTCACTGTTTCTTTAGGTGATGTAGGATCAAAATTATTGGTGACGACACAATCATTCATTTCACAGAACCGTGCAGCATTCCAAAGCTTTGTCGTAAAGTTACGATAACCTTCGACCCGTGAACTTGCGAGTTTAATATCACGCCCCGGCGCGGCCATCGACGTCAAAGTAAACCGAAGAGCATCCGCACCATACTGATCAATAAGGTCTAATGGGTTTATAACATTCCCTTTAGATTTAGACATTTTCTGTCCGTTTTCGTCACGAACAAGTGCATGTACGTAAACCGTATGGAATGGCTCTGTCTTCATAAATTTCAAGCCCATCATCATCATCCGCGCAACCCAGAAGAAAATAATATCAAAACCAGTTACCAAAACATCAGTAGGATAATGTTTTGCAACCAATTCAGGGGTTTCATTTGGCCAGCCCAAAGTAGAAAACGGCCATAGTGCAGAAGAGAACCATGTATCTAAAACATCATTGTCACGTTCTAACACGACAGGCTTACCGTAATGCTTTTCAGCTGCCTTATGCGCATCTTCCTCTGTTAGCTCTACAAATGTTTCACCATCAGGGCCATACCAAGCAGGAACTTGATGTCCCCACCAAAGTTGGCGCGAGATACACCACGGCTGAATATTACGCATCCATTCATAATATGTCTTAGTCCAGTTTTCAGGAACGAATTTTGTACGCCCTTCTTCCACAGATTTAATCGCTGGCTCTGCCAGTGTTTTGGCGTCAACAAACCATTGATCCGTCAAATAAGGCTCAATCGGAACACCGCCACGATCTCCATAAGGAACTTGATGAAGGTGATCTTCTTTACCTGCATAAAAACCTAAGGCATCCATATCTTCAATAACGGCCTTACGGCAATCAAAACGATCCATACCACGATATTTTTCTGGAACATCATCAGTCATATGGGCGGTTGGTGTCATGATATTAATCATTTCCAAACCATGGCGACGCCCAACTTCAAAGTCATTAAAATCATGTGCAGGCGTCATTTTAACAGCGCCAGTGCCTTGTTCAGGGTCAGCATAGTCATCCGCAACGATTTTTAACTTAAACCCTGTAATAGGATGGATGCAGTTTTTGCCTACTAAATGTTGATAGCGATCATCATCAGGATGTACAGCAACGCCACTATCGCCCAACATTGTTTCTGGACGCGTCGTTGCAACAGTAAGTGTTACGCCTTCTTCACCCTCTACTGGGTATCTAAAGTGCCACATATTGCCTTGAGTTTCTTTTTGAACCACTTCCAAATCGGAAATGGCTGTTTCCAATTTAGGGTCCCAGTTCACAAGGCGCTTATCTTTATAAATCAAACCATCTTTATGAAGTTCAACGAAAACTTTCAAAACAGCTTGGCTCAAGCCCTCATCCATCGTGAAACGTTCGCGACTCCAAT
>CBFCZA010000492.1:0-1526 GCA_965602285.1 uncultured Curvivirga sp.
CACTAACTTGATAGAGTGATTTAGCGAGCCATTCTGGGTTGATTTCAACGCCCCAGCCGGGTTTTTCTGAGACGGTGGCTTTTCCGTTTTTAATATCGTAAGGGGACGTTACGAAAAGGTCTTGTTGCCATGGATAGTAATCTGCCCCTTCTATAGAAAATTCTAAATATTTACCTGCATTAGGAATCGCCCGAAGAAGATGCATGGTGAAAAGCGTTACCATGGAAAGGTTGGCGCAGTGGGGGGTGCATTTATACTCAGCATCTGCGCCCATTTTAGCTACTTCCATCGTACGGACCATACCACCCATATATAAAATATCGGGCTGTATGATATTCACAGCCCCCATCTTTATCATTCTTTGCCAATGTTGAAGGTCGCAATCTTGTTCTCCGCCGGTCACATCTAAGGATAGTGCGTCAGTCACAAGCTTTGTTTCATCCATTAACCAATAGGGGCAGGGTTCTTCGAAATGTTCAATTCCATTTTCTTCAAGGATTTTACCAACCTCAATGGCGCGTTTTGCAGAGAAGCCAGAATTTCCATCTACCAATAGTGATACATCATCCCCTAATGCCTTTCGAATGGTGGGGATTATTTCTTCAGTACGCCCCGGCCATTCATCAATGTCATGACCGCATTCTGCGCCTACTCTAAATTTGAAGGCGTCAAAACCGAATTTGTCTTTTAGCGACTTAAGGCGTTTTGCTTCTTCAATTGGTGTGATATCGCGGCGCATGGAGGATGCATAGGCACGTATTTCTCCGGCAGAGCCACCAAGAAGTTCAGCAACAGGTTTACCTGCTTGCTTACCACGCCAATCCCATACGGCAGTGTCTAATCCTGCCATAGCACGTAGAACGTAGGACCCCGGATATTTATGTTCTCGTTCAGGAATTTCCTTCACGATGTCTTCTAGGTCATCAATGTTTCGACCCAAGGCCCATGGTGCAATTTGGCGATGGAAGATTTGGGCTGTGATGTCTGAGTTATAGGTTGATACTTGACCCCAGCCTTGGGCTCCATCTTCAGTTGTTAGGCGGACAAATCCAACAAATTCATTGGCGAATGTTTCTAATTTACTGATTTTCATCACGTGCCCTGCTTTTGATTTCTGATGCCTAAATTCTGACGTTACATACGGATAGTGTCATGATCAAGTAAGATGTTTTTCGCCTCTTTTATGTAAGGCTGTCCGCTATGTGGACAATAAGGGGTTTCTTATTGAAATTGCGCCTTAGGAGACTAAGGTACTTATAAAGTAAAATTTAATTTGGAGCATCAAATTGGCAGTCTCAGCTTTTGGTTATATGGGTGTACGCGCAAAAGAATTAGACGAATGGTCAAATTTTGCACAAAAGTTCCTTGGTATGCAATTGGTCGATCAGACAAAGGCAGCCTTAAGCTTTCGTGTTGATGATTTTCGCCAACGTTTTTCTGTAGCAGCAGAAGATGGTGAAACATTTGCCTTTATGGGTTGGGAAGTTTCAGAAAAATCTGATCTAGATATGTATGCTGGTCGTCTT
>CBFCZA010000493.1:0-1518 GCA_965602285.1 uncultured Curvivirga sp.
ATGTTATCAGCATGTCTGCAATGGATGATGTTGGTCGTGTTGTTAACCCGATGATTGTTGAAGGCCAAATTCAAGGCGGTCTAGCCCAAGGAATTGGACAAGCACTTCTTGAAGGTTGTCGCTATGATGAAGAAAGCGGTCAATTATTAACTGGTTCATTCATGGATTACACAATGCCACGTGCGGATGATCTGCCTAACTTTAATGTTGGTACATCAGAAACACTTTGTGCCCATAACTCTCTTGGCGTTAAAGGTTGTGGTGAAGTTGGGGCCATTGGCTCTCCTCCATCCGTAATCAATGCGGTTGTTGATGCATTATGGGAACGTGGCGTACGTGATATTTCTATGCCTGCGACACCACAAAATGTATGGCAAGCAATCCAAGATGCCCAACCAGCTCAAGCAGCAGAATAAGGAGACTTAATCATGTATAATTTTACATATGACAAAGCTAGCTCTGCCGCAGATGCTGCAAGCAAACTGGGTGCTAGTGAAGATGCCAAAGTCATGGCAGGTGGCATGACGTTACTTCCAACTATGAAGCAACGCCTAGCAGCCCCAACCGAAGTTATTGATCTATCTGGTGCTGGTCTTTCTGGGATCAGCGTTTCAGGCGATACAATCACTATTGGTGCAATGACAACCCATGCTACAGTTGCAGCAAGTTCAGAAGTTGCAAATGCAATCCCTGCCCTTGCCGCTCTTGTTGAAGGTATTGGTGACAAACAAGTACGTAACCGTGGTACCATTGGTGGTTCAATTGCCAACAATGACCCTGCCGCTGATTATCCAGCTGCGTGTTTGGCATTAGGTGCAACAATCGTTACGACGAAAAGAGAACTATCGGCGGATGATTTCTTCACTGGAATGTTTGAAACGGCATTAGACGAAGATGAAATCATTACTTCGGTTAAATTTACAAAGGTTGATAGTGCAAATTATCAAAAATTTGTAAACCCAGCTTCTCGTTATGCAATTGTTGGCGTTTTTGTTGCTAAAAGCAGTGCCGGCGTTCGCGTTAGTGTCACTGGTGCAGGGCAAGAAGGTGTGTTTCGTGCCCATGGCGTAGAAGCTGCTTTATCTTCTAATTTCTCTGCAGATGCTGTTGATACTTCAGCAATGCCAGAAGATAGCTTAATTGCAGATATGCATGCTTCTGCTGCATATCGTAAGAACTTAATTGGTGTTATGGCAAAGAGAGCCGTTGATGCTTGTTAAGAAGATAAGAAGCTAAATTATAAAAACGGTGTCTCTTTTAATGGGGACACCGTTTTTGTTTCTATCTATATTTAAAAAGATTACGATGATTTGAATTATTACAAATAAGGCTGCCCTCATGATAAACCCCCTACCTACCTCAGTAGACGAAACTTTAAAATTGGTGGACGATGGCAATTATGTTGCTGATCGTTCTCTTTCTACTGCTCTTTTTCTTTCCTTAAAACTTGGAAGACCTCTATTTTTAGAAGGAGAAGCTGGTGTTGGTAAAACAGAAATAGCAAAGGTTTTAAGTGAG